>DATHZW010000422.1:0-2961 GCA_035458405.1 Steroidobacteraceae bacterium
AGCAGGAAGCCGGTCTTGAGGTCCTGCGACGTATCCCCCGAGATCGAGGCCGCGATCGCCACGACGCAACCCACCATCAGGGCGGCGGCCTTGCCGGTCGCGTCCGTCCAGCCGATTGCCAGGAAAACGGCGGCCGTGCCCAGCAGGGCGGCGATCGTCATGCCCGAGGTCGGATTGCTGGTCACGCCCACCAGGCCGACGATCCGGGCCGCGACGGTCACGAAGAAGAAGGCGAAGAAGACGACGCAGAGCGCGGCCAGCAACTGCCGGCCCACGCCATGGATGACGCTGAACACCTGCGGCACCAGCGCCATGACCAGCACGATCGCCAGCGCGCCGCCGGCAAGCATGGCCAGGGGCAGGTCCCGGTCAGTGCGGGCCGGCAGGGCACGCGTCCCGGCGCCAGCGGCGCCAAACTGGGCGGCGCCCGCGCGAAAGCTGGCCAGCATCAGCGGGATGGAGCGCAGCAGCGTGATGATGCCGGCCGTCGCCACCGCGCCCGCGCCGATGTAACGCACGTACCGGCTCCACAGCTCGCCCGCGGACATCTCGGCCACGGTCTTGACGGTCTCCGGAAACAGGGGTCCCGGCAGTCCCTCGCCCCACCAGGCGATGGCCGGAATGATGACGACGGCCGACAGCAGCCCGCCCCCGACCATGATGGTGGCGACGCGCGGGCCGAGAATGTAACCGACGCCGAACAGCGCGGGCGACAGGTCCATGCTGAGCTGGGCCTTCCTGAGGAACGGCAGCTGCATGGCCAGCTGCTCCGGGAGCAGGTGCAGCCAGGAGGTGAGCGCCTTGAAGGCAGCGCCGACGCCCAGCCCGAAGAACACGTGGCTGGCCTGCACGCCACCGCCCTGGCTCGCCTTCAGCACTTCGGCGCAGGCGGTGCCTTCCGGGTACGGCAGCCGGCCGTGCTCGCGCACGATCAGGTACTGGCGCAGCGGGATCATGAACAGGATGCCGAGCAGGCCGCCGCACAAGGCCAGCAGCACCATCTGCAGCAGGTCCGGCGGCATGCCCCACATGAACAGTGCCGGCAGCGTGAAGATGACCCCGGAGGCCAGCGAGCTGGAAGCCGAGCCGGTCGTCTGGGCGAGGTTGGCCTCCAGGATGGTGCCGTTGCGCCCGAGCCGACCGAGGACGCGAAACATTGCGACCGTCATGACGGCCACAGGAATGGAGGTACTGACGGTCAGGCCGGCGCGCAGCCCGAGGTAGGCGTTGGCCGCGCCGAACACGATGCCGAAGAGGATGCCGAGCGCCAGTGCCTTGAACGTGAATTCGCGCATGGCGTCGTCGGCGGCCACGTAGGGCCGGTGGGCCGCGGGTTCACTCATCGGATCCTCCTCGGTGGGGACGGGCGGCTGCCGGCGTCATCCAGTTCCTGCAGAATTCCCTGTGCGTCGCCAGCGGCTCGCCTTCGCTCCCGCTCGCGAGCTGCGACGCGCGGTAGCCGGATGCGATCTCCAGGACGCGCACGTCGCGGTCCGTCACCGTGAAGCGTATGCGCCAGTCCTTGATCGCCAGCCTGAGGCCGTCGCCCTCGCGGCGGATCCTGCGGTAAGGATGGGGCGCCGGGCCGAGGGCAAGCGTGGTTGCGGTCCGCTCCCGCAGGGGCAGGCCGGTGCGCGCCTCGATCCAGGCCAGTTGCTGCTCGGCGAGCGGGTCGAACGCGACGCTGAACGCCGCGACGGGATCGGCTGGCGGGCCGCTTGCCGCCATGGCATGCACGTCGTCGAGCCAGCCGCTGCGCGCTCCGGGATGGGCGTCGGCGTAGGGGACATAGGGCTTGAGGTCCAGCACCGGCGTGCCGTCGACCATGTCCACGTCGCGCAGGTGCAGCGTGAGGCCTTCTACGCGCTCCAGCCTGACCGCCGACAGGCCGATGGGATTGGGGCGATGCGGCGAGCGCGTGGCGAAGACGCCCTTGCGGCCGGAGGAACTCCGCGGCGGCAGCACCTTGGGCCGCCAGGAGGCATTCAGGTGAAACCAGAAGATGACCCAGATGTATTCCCAGCCCTCGAGGTCGTCGAGCGCATGCTCGAAGTTCCGGCCGGGAAAGAGTTCTATGATGCCTCGCGCACCCGCTGCCGCGCGCGGCTGGTGTGCCGCCTCGACCTTGGAGGACGAACCGGTCCTGACGACCCCGATGGGCTCCAGCATCAGTCCTGTGGTTGTTTTCTGGCTGGAGTTCACCGGCTGATTGTACCCATGGCGCGTGCCGGGGCCCGCAAGCCCCATGCCGGGAGCTCGATCGGGACGTCGTCCCGGCCGCCCCGGGCTAGGGCGCGGCCGGCAGGTAGCGCTCGACCAGCCGGGCCCAGTAGGACGCGCCCAGCGGCAGGATCGCGTCATTGAAGTCGTAGCGTGGGTTGTGGAGCATGCAGCCCCCCTGGCCCGGGCCGTTGCCGATGAAGACGAAGCAACCCGGTCTCGCCTGCAGCATGAAGGCGAAATCCTCGCCGGCCATCGTCGGTGCGCAGTCCCATTGGACGTTTTCCGCGCCCACCAGGCTTTCCAGCACCTCGCGCGCCAGCTGCGCCTCGCGTTCGCTGTTGACCAGCGGAGGGTAGTTGCGTTCATAGCGCAGCGCGACCTTGCAACCGTGCGCCGCCGTCACGCCGTCAGAGATGCGGCGCATCCCGTCTTCCAGGAGGTCCTGGATCTCCGGCGTGAAGGCTCGGGTCGTGCCGCGGATCACGACCTCGGACGGGATGACGTTCCAGGCATCGCCGCCGTGACACTGGGTAACCGTCACGACCGCGGAGTCCAGCGGGTTCAGGTTCCGGCTTGTCAGGGTCTGCAATGCCTGGACCAGGGCGCTGCCGGCGACCACCGGGTCGATGCTCTGGTGGGGCATGGCGGCATGACCGCCGCGCCCGGTGACCGTAATCTCGAAGCGGTTCGTGCCGGCCATCATGGGGCCCGTGCGCAGCTGGAATTGCCCGACTGGTA
>DATHZW010000423.1:0-3836 GCA_035458405.1 Steroidobacteraceae bacterium
GACGGCCCGCGATCGCCGCGAATGCCCGGATGCACGACCAGGCAAGGTACCCGCCGCCAGACGTCCTCGGGAATCGCGCGCTTGAGAAACGGCGCGACGATCAGGTCGGGCTGGAACAGGTCGGCCGCTTCGCGGGTGACCTGGTCGTTGATGTCGAATTCGACGGACAGCTCGTGACCGCGTTCGCGCAGCTCGACGTACAGGCGCTGCGCCAGCCCGTTGAAGGCATGCGTCAACAGCAGGATCTTCATGGGCTTGCCTAGCAGATCCGCGGCAGCTGGTCGCCGGTGAGCCAGTCCACGACGCGGCGGCCGCCGAAAGCCGTGTCCATCTGCACGAAGGCGTGCTCGTCCTCGATGACCTCGCCGATGATGGCTGCGTCGCGACCGAGCGGATGGTCGCGCATGGCGGCAAGCAAGGCGTCGGCCTCGCCTGCCGCGCAGATCGCGACCAGCTTGCCTTCGTTGGCCACGTAGAGCGGATCGAGGCCGAGGAACTCGCAGGCCGAATTGACCTCGCCGCGCACCGGGATGCGCGACTCGCCGATGACGATCCCGACGCCGGACTGCCGCGCCAGCTCGTTCAGCGTGGTGGCCAGGCCGCCGCGGGTCGGGTCCCGCAGGCAGTGGACGCCGGGCACGGCCGCGAGCATCGCCGCAACCAGCCCGTGCAGCGCGGCGGTATCGGACTCGATGGTGGTGCCGAAGGACAGGTTCTCGCGCAGCGACATGATCGCGACCCCGTGGTCGCCCATCGTGCCGCTGACCAGCACCGCGTCACCGGGGCAGGCGCGCGAGCCGGAGACGTCGACGCCCTGCGGGACCACGCCCACGCCGGTCGTCGTGATGAAGACGCCGTCGCCGTTGCCGCGCTCGACGACTTTCGTGTCGCCGGTGACGACGGGCACGCCTGCCGCGCGCGCCGCCTGCGCCATGGACTCGACGATGCGCCGCAGCTCGGCGAGCGGCAGGCCTTCCTCCAGGATGAAGCTGGCCGCCAGGTAGAGTGGCTGCGCGCCCGCCATCGCGACGTCGTTGATCGTGCCGTGCACGGACAGGCAGCCGATGTCGCCGCCCGGGAAGAACAGCGGCGAGACCACGTGGGAGTCGGTGGCGATGACCAGCCGGCCTGGCGGCACGTCGACCTGCGCCTGGTCGTCGAGCCGCCTGAGCGCCTCGTTGTCGAAGCAGGCGACGAAGAGCTCCTCGACCAGCTGTGCCATGGCCCGGCCGCCGCTGCCGTGGGTCATCTCGACGTGGCCGTGGCGGAAGTCCAGCGCCCGCGTGAAACCGCGCTTCACCGGACGCCGCTCCCGACGCCGGCCTCGCGCCTGATGCTGCGGAAACGGCCGTAGGTGTAATGCGCCGCACAGGCGCCCTCGGAGGACACCATGCAGCTGCCCAGCGGGTTTTCCGGCGTGCAGGCATCGCCGAACAACCTGCAGTCGGCGGGCTGCCTGACCCCGCGCAGGATGGCGCCGCAGTCGCAAGCCTTGTGGTCCGCCACCTGCCGGTCCACCAGGGCGTAGCGCCGCTCGGCGTCGAAGGCCGCGTACCTGTCCTTGAGCCTGAGCGCGCTGTAGGGCACGGTGCCGAGCCCGCGCCACTCGAACTCACGGCGGAGTTCGAAGACTTCCGCCACCAGCGCCTGGGCCTTGACGTTGCCCTCGCGACTGACCGCGCGCGTGAACTCGTTTTCAACTTCGCAACGGCCGTCGTTGACCTGCCGCACCAGCATCAGGATCGCCTGCATGACGTCGAGCGGCTCGAAACCGGCGATGACCACGGGTTTCTGGTATTCCTCCGCGAAGAACTCGTAGGGCCGGCTGCCGATGATGGTCGAGACGTGCGCGGGACCCACGAATCCGTCGATCGGCACGGTACCGATGTCGCGCACCTCGGGAGACTCGAGGATGTGCGAGATCGCCGAGGGCGTCAGGACGTGGTTGCAGAACACGAGGAAGTTGCCGAGGCCTCGGGCCTCGGCCTGCTTGATGGCGAGCGCCGTCGGCGGCGTGGTCGTCTCGAAGCCGATCGCGAACATCACGACCTCGCGGTCCGGGTTCTCCTCGGCGAGCCGCAGCGCGTCCTGGGTCGAGTAGACCATGCGAACGTCCGCGCCCTGGGCCTTGGCCTTGAGCAGCGAAAGCCTGCCGGAGGCCGGCACCCGCAAGGTGTCGCCATAGGTCGCCAGGATCACCCCCGGCCTCCTTGCGATCTCGATCGCCATGTCCACGCGGCCGATCGGCAGCACGCACACCGGGCAACCGGGTCCGTGGATCATCCGTACGGTCGGCGGGAGCAGGTCGGTCACGCCATAGCGGGCGATCGCGTGGGTGTGACCGCCACAGAATTCCATGAAGCTGTAGCGCCGGTCGCTGCCCGCCTCGCGGGTGATGGCGGCGCCGAGCGACTGCGCCAGCTTGCCGTCGCGGAATTCGTCGATGTACTTCATGCGCCGGCCGGTGCCGCCAGGCCGGCACTCGCGAAGGTCTCGAGCGTGCGCTCGGCCTCGGCCGGGTCGAGTCGTGTCAGCGCATAGCCGACATGAAGGATGACGTAGTCGCCTGCAGCGACGTCCTCGACCAGCGCCAGCGAGATTTCCTTGCGCACGCCGCCGAGGTCGACGATCGCCATGTCGCCGTCCCTGAGCTCGACCACCCGAACTGGCAGCGCCAGACACATGTCGTCAACCCCCGCCGGACATCAGCGCGACCCAGGCCTGGCCCGCCGCGATGCCGCCGTCATTCGGCGGCAGCTCGCAGGCCTCGTGGACCGCGAGGCCGGCCTCGCCGAGACGCCGGACCACCTCGGCGGCCAGTACCCGGTTCATGAAACAACCCCCCGACAGGACGACATCGCCGATGCCCGTCCGCTCGGCGGCGATACCGACCCATTCCGCGAGGCCGGCCGCCAGGGACGAGTGAAACAGCGCGGCGCCCCATCCGGCATCGCTAGTATCCGCAAGGCGGCCAAGCAAAGGCAGAAGGTCGAGGGTCAAGCCGTCCACCAGCCGGATGTCCGGCGCCGGATCCACGCTTCCATGCGCGGTCGCGAGGCCCTCGAGCAACATCGCGGCCTGGCCTTCGTAGTGCATCACTTCCTTCAGGCCCAGCAGCCCGGCGGCGGCATCGAACCAGCGGCCGGCGCTCGTGGTACGCGGACAGCGCACGTCCTGCGCCAGCATCCGGCGCACCGCGGCGGCGGCGCCATTGCCGAAGCGTCGCTCGATTTCCTCGCCGCGTCCCAGGGCGTGCAGTGCCGCGGCCGCCATGCGCCAGGGCTCGCGGGCCGCCCGATCGCCACCGGGCAGCGCGATCGGTGCGAGATGGGCCAGGCGCCGGAAACCGTCGGTGCCGACGCGCAGCAGCTCGCCGCCCCAGGCGGCGCCGTCTTCGCCGAGGCCGACACCGTCCAGTGCCAGGCCGAGGACCGGTCGCGCCAGCCGATGCTCGGCCATCACGGCGGCCACGTGGGCGTGGTGGTGCTGTACGCGCAGCAGCGGCAGGCCGCGCTCGGCGGCGAGACGCTCGGCCAGGCGCGTGCTCTCGAAGTCCGGGTGCAGGTCGCAGGCGACGATGGCGGGTTCGATGTCCAGCACCTCGAGCAGGTGCGCCGCGGTCTCCTCCAGCGCCCGGCAGGTCGGGCGATTGTCGAGATCGCCGATGTGCTGCGACACGAAGGCCTCGTCCCCGCGGGTGACACAGACCGTGTTCTTGAGGTAGCCACCGAGTGCGAGGACGGGTGGCCCGCCGCGCCCGAGCCCGACGGCGCGCGGCGTCTGGCCGCGCGCACGCCGGATGTAGTGCAGCTTGCCGCCGCGAACCTGGGCGAGGG
>DATHZW010000424.1:0-3276 GCA_035458405.1 Steroidobacteraceae bacterium
AATGCCTGCCGGCCCATGTAAACCAAACCCAAACCCGGCGCATCCAACCCCCAAATCGATCAGAAGGCCCGCGCACCTGGCGGAGGCCCGACAGGGAGAAGATGCAGTGAGCATTGCCGACACCTCGGCGCAGGACGTGAAGCTCGCGCCGCCCGATCCGCGCCGTAAGCGCCTGATATTCGCGGCTATTTCTATCGTCACCCTTGCGCTGATCGTCCTTGCGACGCCGGCGGTGACGCGCTGGGCCAACGCCAGCGTCAGCGTGCCCTACGAACGTATCCGTACTGCCACCGTGACGCGCGGCAAGCTCGTCCGCGACGTCTCGGTGCAGGGCCGTGTGGTGGCGGCGATCAGCCCGACGCTCTACGCGACCGCCCCCGGCACGATCACGCTGCAGGCCGACGCCGGCGAGCCGGTGGTGGCCGGCCAGGTGCTGGCCGTCATCGACAGCCCGGAGCTCGAGAACCAGCTCAAGCAGGCCGAGGCTTCGCTCGCACAACGCAGGCTCGAGCTCGGGCGGCAACGCATCGACACCAGGCAGCAGTCGCTCGAGAAGCGCAAGGCCGCGGACCTCGCCGAAGTCGCCGTCGTCGCCAGTCGCCGCGAGATGCGCCGCGCCGAGGAGGCGAAGAAGCGCGGCGTGATGCCGCTGATCGACTACGAAAAGGCGCAGGACGAGCTGCGCAATGCCGAGCTCGCCTACGAGCACGCCATCGCCGACGCCACCCTGCACGACGAACGCCTGTCCTTCGAGTTGCGCGCCAGCGAGTTCGAGGTCGACGCCCAGGAGCTCGTGGTCGAGGACCTGCAGCGCCGCGTCAACGACCTGTCCATCAAGTCACCCGTCGACGGCATCGTCGGCGACCTGCTCGTCGCCCAGAAGGCCGCCGTATCGCGCGACATGCCGGTCATGGCGGTCGTGGACCAGACGCACTTCGAGATCGACGCCATGATCCCGGAAGGCTACGCCGACGACCTCGCGATCGGCATGGCCGCCGAGGTCCTCGCCGGCGGGAAGACCTTCCAGGGTCAGCTCGTCGCCGTCTCGCCCGAGGTCGTCAACAACCTGGTGGCGAGCCGCGTGCGCTTCGTCGGCGAGACCCCCGCAGGTCTGCGCCAGAACCAGCGCCTCACGACGCGCATCCTGCTTGCCGAGCACGCCGGCGTGCTCATGGTGCAGCGCGGCCAGTTCCTCGACAGCGGCGGTGGCCGCCTGGCCTATGTCGTCACCGACGACCGCGTCGCCACGCGCCGCCCAATCGAGACCGGCGCCCGCGGCCTGGGCGCCGTCGAGATCGTCGCCGGCCTCGAGCCCGGCGAGACCATCGTGATTTCCAGCCTCGACCAGTTCCGCGGCGCGGAGACGGTCCTTCTTACCGACTGAAGACTGCAGGGAGTCGACCCATGCTGAGGATGAAAGACGTATCCAAGACCTATCGCACCGACACGGTCGAGACGCACGCCCTGCGTGGCTTCTCGCTGGAGGTCGAGGACGGCGAGTTCGTCTCCGTGACCGGGCCGTCGGGCTCGGGCAAGACGACCTTCCTGAACATCGCCGGGCTCCTGGAGGAGCTGACCAGCGGCAGCTACGAGCTGGACGGCCGCGACATCTCTTCGCTCAACGACCGGGAACGCTCGCGCGTCCGGAACGAGAAGATCGGCTTCATCTTCCAGAGCTTCAACCTGATACCGGAACTGAACGTCTTCGACAATGTCGACGTTCCGCTGCGCTATCGCGGCTTCGACGCCCGGGAGCGCGAGCGGCGCATCACGAGCGGACTGGAGCGCGTGGGGCTCGCCTCGCGCATGAAGCACTTCCCGTCACAGCTCTCGGGCGGCCAGCAACAGCGCGTGGCCATCGCCCGCGCCCTGGCCGGCGAGCCGCGTTTCCTGCTGGCCGACGAACCGACCGGCAACCTCGACACGCACATGGCGGACAGCGTGCTGGACCTCCTGAAGGAGATCAACGACGCCGGCACGACCATCATCATGGTTACGCACGAGCTGGCCCTGGCCGACCGCGCGAACCGGAACCTCTCCGTGAGGGACGGCGAAATCCACCATGGGCCGCCGGAGTTGCACCTGCTTGCCGCCGCGAATGCGTAGAAGGAGAGCCCGATGTTGCGGTACTACCTGAAGCTCGGCCTCCTGAACATCAGGGCCAACTGGGCCCTGAATGGCCTGATGGTCGCCGCCATCGCGATCGGCATCGGCGCCTGCATGACGATCGTGACCGTCCGGCACGTGATGGCCGACAACCCCATCGAGCACAGGAACGACCAGCTGTTCCACGTGCAGCTCGACAGCTGGAACCCGAACGACCCCTACGAGGAGCCGAACGAGCCTCCGGAGCAGCTCACCTACCTCGACGCAACGGCCCTGCTCGCGGCGAACCGGGCGCACCGCCAGGTGATCAGCTTCAAGTCCGACCGGGTCGTGCAGCCCGAAGGCGAGGACCTGCGACCGTTCCAGGAAACGGTGCGGGCCACGTCCGCGGACT
This sequence comes from Steroidobacteraceae bacterium, assembly GCA_035458405.1. Classification (GTDB taxonomy): domain Bacteria; phylum Pseudomonadota; class Gammaproteobacteria; order Steroidobacterales; family Steroidobacteraceae; genus SG8-30. The sequence goes on from DATHZW010000424.1 coordinate 2,501, forward strand.
TTTTCGCCATGTTCGACGTGCCCTTCCGGTACGGCGCGGGATGGGATGCCGCCGCCGACCGCGCCGAGGAACGCGTCGCCGTACTGTCGGCCGAGATGAATGACCGACTGTTCGGCGGCGAAGACTCGACCGGCCGGACGCTGATGATGAACAACGAGCCGTACCGGATCGTCGGCGTGCTCGACGAATGGCGCCCGACGCCCAAGTTCTACGATCTCAACAACAACCCCTACGAGGCACCGGAAGGGATCTACGCCCCGTTCTCGCTGGCGACTTCCGGTGAATGGGGCAGCTCGGGCAACACGAGCTGCTGGACGCCGCCCGAGCAAGGCGGCTACGCGGGATTCCTGGCCTCGGAATGCATATGGATCCAGATGTGGGTGGAACTGCCAACGGCCGCCGAGAAGGACGCCTACGCGCAGTTCCTCGACGATTACGTCATGGAGCAGAAGGCGCTTGGCCGCTTCCCGCGCGAACTGAACAATCGCCTGAGCACGCCGGCCGAGTGGCTGGTCAACCGCGAGGTCGTCCACGACACGGTCCCCGTGCTGCTCTCGCTGGCCGTGCTGTTCCTGGTGGTGTGCCTGCTCAACACCATCGGGCTGCTGCTGGCCAAGGTGATTCGTCGGCGCAATGAAATCAGCCTGCGGCGGGCACTTGGCGCGAGCAAGGTCGAGCTCGGCAAGCAGTACATCGTGGAAGCCGGGATGATCGGTGCTGCCGGCGGGCTCGCGGGCATCGGCATGACCTGGCTGGGGCTGCGCGGCATCGAGAAC
>DATHZW010000425.1:0-3387 GCA_035458405.1 Steroidobacteraceae bacterium
TGGGGAACATGATCTTGACCCGTCCGAGCGCATTGTCGGGGCCTGCCGCCTGCCGCACGAAGAACGGGAAATTGTTGCCCGTGTACCGGGCCCAGTTGATCGAGGCGGGATCAACCTGCCTTCCATGCCGGTCGACGACCTCCAGGCCCCGCTTGGCGAGGTAGTCCGGGTTCCTGCGCACTGCGGGAAGAATGTCCTTGCCGAGGATGCCCGGCGGCACAGTCCAGGTCGGGTTGATGACGACGTGGTCGATCGCCGACTGGAAGGTCGGCGTCTGCCGGAAGGGCTGGCCTACGACCACGCGCGACGTCCAGGTCACCTTGCGGTCCTGCACGTAGCGCAGCTCGTAACCGGCGATGTCGACGATCACCAGGTCGTCGTCGCCGATCTCGTGCAGCACCTGGCGGGCGCGCTCGAGGTTGACCCGTATCTGCGTGATGCGCGCCTCGACCGGGACGTTCAGTTCCCTGAGCGTGGCCGGGCCAACCTCACCGTCGACCGTCAGCCGGTGGCGCTGCTGGAACGTGCGTACGGCGGCCGCGAGCGCATCGTCGTACAGATCGAGGTCGAGCGGCTGGCTCGCTAGGTCGCCGGTGACGGCGAGGCGCCGGCGCAAGTCCACGACGCGCGCGTCGCTCATGCCGGGCTTCAGCGTCTGGCCTGCCGGCACCATGGGCCAGCCGCCCTCGGAGGCGATGTCCCGGTAGCTGCGCAGGATGTCGCGACCATGGGTGTACATCCAGTGCGACGGCTTGACGGACTCGACCGCCGCCCGCAACCGGTCCGAGGTGATCGCGTCCCGTACGAAGTCGACGGCCTGGCGATCCGTGATCTCGCGCGTGGAAAAGTTCCAGGTCGGCTCCAGCGACCGGGGATCGACCTTGCCGAAGTAGAGGTGGTAGAGCAGCAGCGAGTAGGCGTCGGTCGCCAGGATGTCCAGGTCGGCCACGTTGGCCGGCGTCGGGTTCGCCTGGACGGTTGGCCAGAGGCGCGCCAGCGGCGTCAGGTGGTAGTCGACCGGCGACAGGCCGTCTTCATAGCTTTCCTGGACCAGGGCCATCAATTCGCGCAGCTTGGCCGGGTCGCGCCACAGGGGCTGGTAGCCGCCTTCTCCGTAGATCTGCGGCAGTCCGACGGTCGAGACGATCTCGCCGCCCGCGATCGTCAACCGGCCCGTCTGCGACTGGAAGTCGACGCGCTCGCTGATGGCCTCGACCACGGGATCGGGACTGGCCCAGGCAGGGTGAACCGTTGCCAGCATCGTGATACCGGCAAGCAGCGTGGCGTGCAATTTCACTCTTGGGGGCATTTCAGCTGCGGGTCGTGTCGCCCTGCAAGGCGGGCCCTGGCCGGGCGGTGCATGTTCAAGAGTGATTGTAAGGAATGCCCGGTGCGTTACAAGAAACCTCGCACGGCGCGACGAGCGCTGGCAGTGGCAGTCAGAGCTCTGACCCGCCTGGCGTCACCCGTCAGGCCGGCCACTGCCGCGCGCGGACGTTCTTCAGCAGCCACGGGCGGTCGGTTTCCAGGTCCTCGTCGAAGAGCTCGCCGCGGCCCTGCAGCGGCGTCCAGTCGGTATAGGCGCCGACCAGCGGGCCCAGGTAGGGACGCGCGACGGCCAGGCACTCGTCGAAGTCGAGGTCGTCCGCTTCGAGCACGCCGCGCCGCGGATGCCGGATGGCCCACACGGCCGCCGCCAGCGCGCCGGCTGCGACCTGCAGGGTGGTGGCGTTGGCATGCGGCACGTGACGCCGCGCTTCCTCTATCGTCAGCTGCGAGCCGTACCAGTAGGCGTTCCTGGCATGGCCTGCGAGCAGCAGCCCGAGTTCGTCCATGCCCGTCACCAGCTCGCCGGTCAGCACGCGCCGGGATGGCTGGATCTGCCAGCCGCGACCCTCGAGTTCGAGCGCCGAGAGCATGGCGTCGTCGCAGGGGTGATAGACGAACATCACGGTCGGCCGGTACTCGAAACCCCGCTCACCGCGCAGCGACAGGTAGTCCGCGATCGAGAACACCTCGTCGTGGGTCATCAGCAGTCCCTGGAAGCCGCCCAGCGAGGGCAGCCAGCTGCGCGCGTAGGTCCCGCCGCCGGGCCGGCGCAGGTAGATCGATCCCGAGCCTTCGCGGTGCAGGTTCGACCCCGCCGGACGTCCCGGTTCGTCGGTGCCCAGCGACAGCTCGGATGGTTGCATCAATTCGTCGACGAAGCCGTCGATCGACCAGGTGTTCACGAACTCACCCGGCCGCTTCGGTCGGTCGGCTGCCTGGGTGTCGCGCTCCGCGACCTGGATCAGCGTGACGCCGAGGTCGCGGGCGAGGGCGGCCCACTCAGGCTGCGTTCGGGGTATCGCGGCACCGGGCGACAGGTCGGCACGAAGGTTCAGCAGCGCCTGCTTGACGAGGTGCGAGACGAGCCCGGGATTGGCACCATGGTCGACGACGGCCGTTGGCGCGTCCTGGCCGAGGCGTCGCGCCAGGCGCAGCATGCGTTCCCGGGTCACGTAGTTGGTGCGCTCGCGCATCGACAGCATGGGGTTGTCGAACACCCCCGGCCAGGGCTCGATCGAGGTGTCCACGTACAACGCGCCGCGCTCGGAGCACCACTCGACGAGGTCCAGGCTGGAAACGTCGACCGACAGGTTGAGCACCATGTCGCCGTCATTGACGAACTTCGAGAGCTGGCGGTGGTAATTGCCGGGCTTCAAGTGGCAGTGAACGAAACGTGCGCCTCCGGCGCCCGCCAGGCTGCGGCCGCGCTCGTCGGCCGACAGCACGGTCAGGCCGTCCGCGGGCAGCCGGAGGTGCTTGCGCAGCAGCGGCAGGACGGCCTGTCCGATGCTGCCGCAGCCGATCATGATCAGGCGCCCGGACAGCTCCGCCGACTCGAACGCGGCCCCGGCATCGCTTGTCGTCATGGATCGACCGTAACAAACAAGCGGGCAATGCCCAAGCCGTGCACGCCGCAGGCCTGCGCCGCGGACTGGATTACGACATCAAGATTGGTCGGGGTGACAGGATTTGAACCTGCGACTCCTACGTCCCGAACGTAGTGCTCTACCAGGCTGAGCTACACCCCGAGGGGGCGGGAAACGGGTCCGGTCAGGAGCTGCGTGCCACCGCAAACTCCGCCAGGGCCGCGAGCGACTCGCGAAAGGCCGATTCAGGAATGCCGGCCAGCGCCTGGATCGCCAGATCCGCCTCGCTTCGAGCGAGTCGGGCAGTGTAGTCGAGGCCCCCCGTGCTTTCAATCGCGCTGCGGATCCGGGCGAATTCGCCGGTCCCGCCCTCCTCGATGGCCTGGCGGATCAGCGACGCCTGGTCCGGCGTGCCGCTGCGCATGGCGTGGATCAGGGGCAGGGTCGGCTTGCCCTCGGCCAGGTCGTCGCC
>DATHZW010000426.1:0-2016 GCA_035458405.1 Steroidobacteraceae bacterium
GCCAGCTCGAAGTCCACGGTGATGCCCTTGACCGGCAGGGCCAGGTCGTTCGGGTTCCGGACCCTCAGCCGCACCAGTAGGCGCTGCTCGAAGAAGGTCATGTCCTGGATCTTGATGCCGACCAGCGACAGCTGCGGCGTCTCCAGCTTCGGCATCAATCCCGAGCAGCCGGCGCAGGCAAGGGCCAGCCCGACGATCGCCATGGCCAGCCAGCGGCTTGCCGGACCCTGTTCCCGCTCCCTGGTCGTCGCCTTCATCTGCCTCTCCGTGCCGCGCACCACCGTGAGTATAAGGCGCGGCGGGATTGACCCCCGGCATTCGCCGTCGCGATGCTCACGCACTGCTCCTGCCGGGTGAGGGGTCGTCGCGGGCCGTCGGCTCCGCGAGGCCCGGCGGCGGCTCCTCGCCCAGCAGCGTGTACAGGTTCAGCAGGTGCCGGCGGAAAATGGCATCGAACCGGCCCTCTGGCTCATCCGCCTGCTGGTCCGCCGACCACCAGAACCAGTCGGACCCCTCGCAGGCCCCGAGCTGCTCCTCGGCGGCGAGCTGCTCGGACTCGCTCAATCCGCCCTCGACGACGACCTGGTCGAACAGGCTCTTGGCGTCGCAGAGCATGTCCCAGGCGCGGTTGCGCGAGGCGCTGCCCACCCAGCTCGACAAGCTGCCCTGGATCCAGCTGCCCGCGACCAGCCGCTCCAGCGGGCGCACGGCCACGCCGTCGCGCAGGCAGCTGCTGAATGTCGTCAGCCGCAGGCGCGGATGCGCCGCCAGCCGCTGGTACAGGGCGCGCAGGAAGTAGAAGCCGTTGAACGGGTAGTATTCCCAGGCGTTCGCGCCATCGACGACCACCGACACCGCGCGCCGCGAATTGTCCTCCTGGCCGGCGGCGATGCGGTCCAGCCGGCCGACGAAGTCCGCCGCCGCGTCGTCGCCGTGCCACTTGCTGTAGGTGAACCCGATCAGGTCGGACAGTTCGTCGTCGCAGAAGAAACAGGCTGCCCGTCCGGCGTCGAGACGGTAGGCGCTGCTGAGTTCGTCGCGAGCCGGCTCGCCCGGACGCGACCTCTGCAGCGACCGCCGCAGGACCGACTCGCCGCTCGCCACCCAGTCGAAGCCGAAGGTCTGCAGGAGGTTCATGGCGGCCGTGCTGAGCGCCCCTTCCGGCGGCCAGCAGCCCTGCGGGCGCATGCCGAACGAGCGGCTGAACGCCTGGACCGCGCGGGCGACGTGCCAGCGTGCCCGGTCCGCGCCGCCCGGGTAGCGTGGCGTCGCCGGCAATTCGACGCCGGGATCCGCCTCGCGCGCGTCGGAAAATTCATGGAGCAGCGGCAGTATCGGGTGCCCCCAGGGCGACACCGACAGCTCGACCGTGCCGTTGCCCGCCAGCCTGCGGTATCGCGGCACCAGCCCGGCCAGCACGTCGGCGACGCACTCCAGCAGCGTGCGCAGGTCCTCGGCGCTGAAGTGGCCGCTGCGACGCACCAGCGCCTGCACCCGCGGGTCGCCGCGATGCACCGTCTCGCCGAACCAGGCGAGGTGGAACCACGCGGCCAGGTCGGTCAGCATCTGCGGCGAGGCGTTGCCCAGCGAAGCGGACTCGAGCAACTGCGCGGCCAGCCGCGCCAGCTCGCGGTACGGCTCGAAGCGCCCGATCAGGTTTTCCTGGTGACCGCGCAGGCAGGAGCGGATGAGGTCCGGCCATTCTGCGCGGTCCCCGGGTACGCCCTGGGGCGTGAGCAGGGCCAGCACGGGGTCGCCGAGCGGCGCGCCGTCGCGCAGGTGGGCGGCGAGCTGCGAACTGTATTCATCCAGCTGCTCGAGCAGCACCGGCGAGAAGTTGACGACGGCGCAGGCCTCCGGCACGGACTCCAGGTGGACCGCCATGTCGACGTAGTCCTTGATCCCGTGCAGGTAGGCCCAGGGCCGCAGCTGCTTTCCCGTCAGCAGGTCCCGGTACTGCGGCTGGTGCATGTGCCAGCACAGCACCACCTTAAGGCGCGGATCAGGCTCGCCGCT
>DATHZW010000427.1:0-17422 GCA_035458405.1 Steroidobacteraceae bacterium
ATGCGCTACACGAACCTGCCGCTCATCGGGCGGCTGGCCCGCGCCATTCGCCCGGGCGGCTACCTCATTGCCGAGGCCTACCTGAAGTCGGCGGAGCCGGGCGGCGGCCCGCGCGACCCGGCCTACCGCGTCGCCCCGGGCGAATTCGAGGCGGTGGCGCGGCGCGAGTTCGACATCGTGGCCTGCCGGGAAGGCGTCGCCACCGGCCGCGGCGGCCAGCCGGCCGCCGTGGTCCAGGTCATCGGGCGGCGTCCGGGCTGACCGGGCTTCCCGGCGGCTCCCGCCGCGGGCGCCGTCAGGCCACCCGCACCGGAATCTTCAGTTCCTTGATCTTGCCTGACCAGAGCGCCGGCCCCGTCTGGTGCACCGATGCGCCGGTCGCGTCCACCGCGACCGTGACCGGCATGTCCTTCACGTCGAACTCGTAGATCGCCTCCATGCCCAGCTCGCCGAAGGCGACCACCCGCGAGGCGCGGATCGCCTTGGAGACCAGGTAGGCGGCGCCGCCGACCGCCATCAGGTAGGCGGCCTTGTGCCTGCGGATGGACTCGATGGCGACCGGGCCGCGCTCGGCCTTGCCGACCATGGCGATCAGGCCGGTCTTCTCCAGCATCATGTCGGTGAACTTGTCCATGCGCGTCGCCGTGGTCGGTCCGGCGGGGCCGACGACCTCGTCGCGTACCGGGTCCACCGGGCCGACGTAGTAGATCACCCGGTTGGTGAAATCCACGCCCTCGGGCAGCCCCTGGCCCGACGCGAACAGGTCGGCGATCTTCTTGTGCGCGGCGTCGCGGCCGGTGAGCATCCTGCCGTTCAGCAGCAGGGTCTCTCCGGGTTTCCAGCTGGCGACCTCGGCGGGCGTCAGCGTGTCCAGGTTCACCCGCCGCGAGTCGCCGCCCGGCGTCCAGCCGACCTTCGGCCAGAGATCGAGCGAGGGTGGCTCGAGGACGGCGGGACCCGAGCCGTCGAGGACGAAGTGCGCATGCCGTGTCGCGGCGCAGTTGGGGATCATCGCCACCGGCTTGGAGGCGGCGTGGGTCGGACAGGTCCAGATCTTCACGTCGAGGACCGTCGTCAGTCCGCCCAGGCCCTGGGCGCCGATGCCGAGCGCGTTGATCCTTTCATACAGCTCGACGCGCAACTCCTCCAGCGGACCCGCCGGCCCGCGCTCGAGCAGCTCGTGCATGTCGATCGGGTCCATGAGGGATTCCTTCGCCATCAGCATGGCCTTCTCGGCCGTACCGCCGACGCCGATTCCCAGCATGCCCGGCGGGCACCAGCCGGCCCCCATCGTGGGCACGGTCTTCATCACCCAGTCCACGATCGAGTCCGACGGGTTCAGCATCACGAACTTGGACTTGTTCTCCGAGCCGCCGCCCTTGGCGGCGACGTTGACGTCCAGCTTGTCGCCGGGGACCAGTTCGACGTGCACGACGGCCGGCGTGTTGTCCCGCGTGTTCCTGCGCGCGAACAGCGGGTCGTCGACGACCGATGCGCGCAGCGTGTTGTCCGGGTCCGTGTAGGCCCTGCGGACGCCGGCGTCGACCATCTCCGCGACGCTCTTGGCGGAGTCCCAGCGCACGTCCATGCCGACCTTCAGGAACACGTTGACGATGCCGGTGTCCTGGCAGATCGGCCGGCGGCCCTCGGCGCACATCCGCGAATTCGTCAGGATCTGCGCGATGGCGTCCTTCGCGGCCGGCGACTGCTCGCGCTCGTAGGCGCGCGCCAGGTGGGCGATGTAGTCGGCGGGGTGGTAGTAGCTGATGAATTGCAGCGCGTCGGCGACGCTCTGGACGAAGTCGGCTTCACGGATGGTGGTCACGGCGCGGGTCCCGGATGAAGAGTAACCGCCGGATTGTAGCGGCCCGGGCCGGCCGGCAAGTCAGGGAGCCTGCGTATCCGCAGGGCGGTCGGCCACGAGCGCCCGCGTCAGCCCGCCTCGGGAGGCACGAGGTAAGGCGCGGAGGCGCCGCGTCGCTCCGCCGCATCCTTCATCTCCTGCTTGGCGACCGCGCGCAGGTGCACCTCGTCCGGCCCGTCGGCGAGCCGCAGGACCCGGCCCCAGGTCCAGGCCCCGGCGAGCGGGGTGTCATTGCTCAGGCCCATGGCGCCGAAGGTCTGCATCGCGCGGTCGCAGATCGTGGTCTGCACGAGCGGTACCAGCGCCTTGATCATCGAGACCTCTTTCGCGGCCCCCTTCGGCCCGTGCCGGTCGATGAGCCAGGCCGTCTTCAGCACCAGCAGGCGCGCCTGGTCGATCTCGATGCGCGACCGCGCGATCCATTCGGCCACGGTGCCGTGCTGGTGCAGGTACTTGCCGAAGGTCCGTCGCTCCGCCGCCCGCTCGCACATCAGCTCCAGCGCCAGTTCGCACTGGCCTATGGACCTCATGCAGTGGTGGATCCGCCCCGGGCCGAGCCGCGCCTGGGCGATGGCGAATCCCGCTCCCTCTTCGTGCAGCAGGTTGGTCACGGGCACGCGCACGTCGCGCAACGTGATCTCGCAATGGCCCTCGGCCGAGTAGTGATTCATCACGGGCAGGTCGCGCACGATCGTGACGCCCGGCGCATCGAGCGGGACGAGCACCATGCTCTGGCGGCGGTGCATCGGGCCGTCGGGGTCGGTCACGCCCATCACGATGGCGACCCGGCAATTCGGGTGCGCCGCGCCGGAGATGAACCACTTGCGCCCGTTGATGACGTAGTCGCCGCCGTCGCGGCGGATCGAGGTCTGGATGTTGGTCGCGTCGGAGGAAGCCACGTCCGGCTCGGTCATCGCGAAACAGGAGCGGATCCGGCCTTCCAGCAGCGGCGTCAGCCAGCTCTCGCGCTGCGCGGGCGTCGCAAAGAGGTGCAGGATCTCCATGTTGCCGGTGTCCGGCGCGCTGCAGTTGAAGACCTCGGAGGCCCACATCACCCGCCCCATGATCTCCGCCAGCGGCGCGTATTCGAGGTTGGTCAGGCGCTGGCCCGGCTCATCGTCCTTCAGCCCCGGCAGGAACAGGTTCCAGAGGCCCTCGGAGCGGGCGAGCGCCTTCAGGTCCTCGATGAACGCCGGATGCCGGTGGCCTGCCGCGACCTCGCGGGCGTACTCGGGCATCCGTGGGACGATGTGCTCGTCCATGAACTCGCGGACCTGTCTGCGGAGTTGCTCGACGCGCGGCGAATAGTCGAAATCCATGTGTACAGGTCCTCGATGGTGCAGGTTTTCCAGGCCCGGCCGTGCTGCGGGGGCGCCGGTGCCGGCCTGGGTCGGCTCGGCCCGCCGGCCAGGCAGCGTTCCGGTGACATGAAACCACCTTCTACAGCAGCCGCTTCGGGCAGCACAAGGCGCAAATACCCCCTGGCGGCGGCCGGCGGCCTGCTCGGCCGGCGAGCATTCGGCGGTCGCGCTAGTAGCTGAAGCTGACCCGCAGTCCCCCGATCCAGGCGGCGGTCGCCCCATCGCTCCCCGCCGGCTGTTCCCGGACGTGCTGCAGGTCGAGGGTCACGGCGAGCTGCGTGTTCAGCTCGGCGCGGTAATAGCACTCGATGACGCGCAGGTGGTCGGTGTCGAGGTTCCCGCCCCGTGCAACAGCCACGCCGATCCCGACGTCGTCCGCCGGGCGCCCCCAGGACCGGCCGCGGAGGGACACGCCGCCCGAGTACAGCGACCGGAAGCGAACTGCCGCGGCGTCGTCCTGCCGGCCGAACCGGACCCACGCGCCCAGCGTATCCCCGAGCTGCTGGTCGGCCGACACGATCCAGGAGCGGAGTGAAGCCTTGCCGGTACCGTTGGCCGCGCGGAAATCGGGACTCGCGTGCTGCAGCACCAGCCGGTACTCGCCCTGCCCGAGCCCGGTCTGCAGCCGGAAGCTTCCCTGCAGGCCGACATAGTCGTGCGCGCCGCCCGGTTCCGGGCCGTCGACATGCATGTACACGCCGCGCAGCGACCAGGGGCCGGCGTCCCACTCGAGCGCCAGGCCGGTGTCGTACGACGGCACGAAGCCGCTCGGGCCGTTCACCAGGGCGGCATTCATGAACTGCGTGTACTCGTCGTTGGCGAAGGCGTTGTCGTCGAGAAAGTCGGCGCCGTCGATGATGCCCGCGGTGATGCGCGCCGATCGGTCGGCACCGAGGTCGAAGGTATGCCGGTACCACGCCGTGAGCAGGTGGCTGCGACCGCTGCCGTTGACGTGCCGGACGTCGTCCTGCAGGTCGGCCGCCCACACCGGAACGGAAAACGGCGAGACCGGGCCCAGCGCGTTACCGGCCGCGAATCCCAGCTTGACGGCAAGTTCGTTCGCGCCGTCCGGCCGGAAGCTGATTTCCGGCTGCAGCGGCACGGCACCGCGGCACGCGGACCCGGCCGCGCCGCCCGACGGCTGCTGGCACTGCGCGGCGGCTGCCAGGACGCCGCCAACAGACCACTGGTCGTTGAATTCGTAGGCCGTGGCCAACGCGGGCGCGAGCAGGGCCATGAGCGGGACAGCGAACCGGGTCAAGGCCATCGTCGCGGCATCCTGCAAGGGGTCTTCTTCCTGCGGGGCATGATGTCAAACGAGGCCCGCGCTGGCCAGCCCGCGGCCACGGGCATGCCTGGGCTACACTGCCAGCCGTCGCCCGGCGACGGGCTGCGGCTGGCGGTGCCCGAGGTCTAACATGACGAATCCCGTGACCGATCCCTTGTTCCAGCAGGACGCCTACCTGCGCAGCTGCCAGGCGCGTGTCGTCGAGCCAGGCCCGGACGGCGTGGTGCTCGACCGCACGGTGTTCTACCCGCTCGGCGGCGGCCAGCCCGGCGATACCGGGCGGCTGAGGGCGGCCGATGGCCGCGAGTGGCGTGTCGCCGACACGCGCAAGGGCGAGGGCGGACGCATCCTGCACAAGCTGGAGGACGACGTCACCCCGCCGGGTGTGGGCGAGACGCTCGAGGCGGTCATCGACTGGGACCGGCGTCATGCCCACATGCGCATGCACACGGCGCTGCACCTGCTGGGCTCGGTGCTGCGCTACGGCGTGACCGGCGGGCAGATCGGCGCGGACAAGAGCCGGCTCGATTTCGACACGCAGGAAGAGATCGACAAGGACCGGGTCGCGGCGGAGGTCAACGCCCTCGTTGCGGCCAACCACCCGGTCGGTTCCCGGTGGATCACCGACGAGGAACTCGACCGGCAGCCGGAGTTGATCCGGACCATGTCGGTGCAGCCACCGCGGGGCGTGGGGCGCATCAGGCTGCTGGACATCGCGGGCGTGGACCTGCAGCCCTGCGGCGGGACGCACGTCGCCGCGACCGGCGAGATCGGTGAGGTCGTCGTGACGAAGGTGGAGAGCAAGGGCCGGCGGAACAAGCGCGTGTATCTCGCCCCCGCCTGAGCGCGGGGCGCCGGGCCGTCGTGACGCCCTAGGCCTCGCGTCCCTCTGACTGCGACAGGTCCCTGAGCGCGCGCAGCACGTCGCGCCGGCTGATCTGGCCGATCAGGTGATGTCCGTGCACCACCGGGTAGCGGCGGAAGTGTCCGTCGATGAACAGGCGGGCGACGTCGAAGATCGCCGTGTCATCGCTGACCGTGGCCACTTCACGCTGCATGTGGTCGGCCACCAGGCCGCCGAGGTCGCCGTAATACGTGGCGTTCAGGGCGGCGCGCAGGCAGTCCTTCTCCGAGAGGATGCCGACCAGGTTGCCGGTCTCGTCGACCACCGGCGCGCCGGAGATGCGCCGGACGAGCAGCATCTGCACCGCCTCCAGCAGGTTCATGTCCGGGCTCAGGGTCGCCACGGCGCTGGTCATGTAGTCGCGCGCCAGGATCGATTTCTTCTTGCTCAAGACTGCGTCTCCTCGGCCAGCCGGGCGGCCTGGGCCAGCGCCCGCTTGCGGCGCGGGCAGGGTTCGGCGCAAACACAGGGATCGGCTCCCTCGGATGCGCCGACGCCGCGGCAGCCGCCACGGATGCCGCCGCGCCCGAGCATCAGCCCGAGCGACAGGCCGGCTGCCGCCAGCAGGAATACCACAAGCGAAATGACGATGACAGTCACGGTGCCGATTCTCCCGCCTTGGCCGCCGATGTGAAAGCCGTGGTTTCCCTTTGGCTGAAGCCGTCGGCGGTCCGCTGGATGAACAGCGCGGCCCAGCCCTGGCTCTCGGCGAGGTCGAAGCCCTCGTCCGGGCCGAGCACCGTCAGGGCGGTGGCGAGGCCGTCCGCCTCGGTGGCGGTGGGCCTGAGGATGGTCACCGACGCCAGCGAGTGGGTCACCGGCCGCCCCGTGCGGGGGTCCAGCGTGTGCGAGTAGCGCCGCCCTTCCGCCTCGAAGAAGTCGCGATAGTCGCCGGAGGTGGACACGGCCATGGCCTCCAGGTGCAGCACCCTGGCGAGCTTGCGGTCGCCGGTCTCCGGCCGCTCGACGCCGATGCGCCAGGGCCGGCCCTCGGCGTTGCGGCCACGCACGCGGACCTCGCCGCCGATCTCGATCATGTAATGGTCGATGCCGCTGGCCTCGAGCCTTTCGGCGACCCGGTCCACGGCATACCCGGGGGCGATGGCGTCGAGGTCGAGCCTGAGCCCGCCCACGCCCTTGCGCAGCGCCGGCGGGTCGCTGCGCGCCGCCAGCCGGCCCTGGCCGGTGAGCGCCATCGCGGCGGCAATCTCGGCGTCCGTGGGCGGCTGCTCGCGGGGCGTTCCCGTGCCGAAGCCCCACAGGCTGACGACGGGTGAAATCGTCACGTCGAATGCCCCGCCGCTGAGGCTGCCGAGGCGCAGCGCCTCGCCGACCAGGTCGGCCAGCCCCCGGGGCACGTCGAACCAGTCGGTGCTGTCGCTGGCGTTGAAGCGGGAGACGGCGGAGTCCGGGCGGTAGGTGGACATGGCCACGTCCACCTCGTCCAGGGTGGTGCGCAGCAACTCGCCGACGGCGACTGGATCGGCGCCGGCGGCGCCGGGAACGGCGCGCAGGTTCCAGGTGGTGCCCATGGCCGGGCCCGACAGCACGATCTGCTGGGGCGGCGGCGCGGCGCAGGCGGCCAGCAGCGCCAGCGCCAGCGTGCCGGACATCGGCCGGAGGAAGCGCCGCGACAGGGTCATGGGCCGGCGCGCCCGGCTACATCCCGAAGTCGTCCATCAGGATGTGCTCCCGATCGACCCCGAGGTTGTCGAGCATGCTGATCACGGCGCTGGTCATGACCGGCGGCCCGCAGAGGTAGTACTCGCAGGCCTCGGGCGCCGGGTGCTCGGCGAGGTACTCATCGTGCAGCACCTGGTGGATGAACCCGGTCGCGCCCTTCCAGTTGTCCTCCGGCATCGGTTCCGACAAGGCGACGTGCCAGCTGAAGTTCGGGTATTTCTCCTGCAGCCGGTCGAAGTCCTCGACGTAGAACATCTCGCGCATGCTGCGAGCGCCGTACCAGAACGTGATCTTGCGCCTGGTCTTCAGCCGTTCGAGCTGGTCGAAGATGTGCGAACGCATGGGCGCCATGCCCGCGCCACCGCCGACGAACACCATCTCCGCTTCCGTCTCGCGGGCGAAGAACTCGCCGAAGGGCCCCGACACGACCGCGGTGTCGCCGGGCTTCAGGGAGAAGATCCAGGAGGAGACGATCCCGGGCGGCACGTCCTCGGCGGCGCCCGGCGGCGGGGTCGCGATGCGCACGTTGAGCATCACGACGCCCTTCTCGAGCGGGTAATTCGCCATCGAGTAGGCGCGCGCGACCGTCTCCTTGTTGACGGCGCGGTAGCGCCACAGGTCGTAGCGGTCCCAGTCGGGGTGGAAACGCTCCTCGATGGCGAAGTCGCGGAAGCCGAGGTCGTAAGGCGGCGCCTCGATGACGATGTAGCCGCCGGCGCGGAAGTCCAGCTCCTCGCCCTCCGGCAGTTCCATCACCAGTTCCTTGATGAAGGTCGCGACGTTGTGGTTCGAGCGGACCTTGCAGGTCCAGCGCTTGACGCCGAAGACCTCGCGCGGCAGCTCCAGCTTCATCGGCTGCTTGATGACGGTCTGGCAGGCGAGGCGGACGCCGCGCGCGGCGTCGCCGCGCGATATGTGGGTGCGCTCGGTCGGCAGGATCTCGCCGCCGCCCTCGAGTACGCGGACGCGGCACTGGCCGCAGGTGCCGCCGCCGCCGCAGGCCGAGGACACGAACAGGCCGGCGTCCGCCAGCGCGCTCATCAGCTTGTCGCCGGCGCTGGTCTCGATTTCGTGCTCGTCGTTGATGACCAGCGTGACCTTGCCCGAGGCCACGAGGTGGGAACGCGCGAACAGGATCACGACGACGAGCAGCAGCACGATGGTCGAGAACACGCCAACGCCGAGGAGGATCTGCAGCTGGATCGAGGCTGGTTCCATGCCCGGGCCTACAACTGGATGCCGGAGAAGGCGAGGAAAGCCATCGCGATCAGCCCGGCCGTGATGAAGGTGATGCCCAGGCCCTGCAGGCCGTCCGGCACGTCGCTGTACTTGAGCTTCTCGCGCACCGCGGCCAGCATCACGACGGCGAGCGCCCAGCCCGCGCCGCTCGACACGCCGTAGACGACGCTTTCGCCGAAGCCGTAGTTGCGCTCCACCATGAACAGCGAGCCGGCGAGGATCGCGCAGTTGACGGTGATCAGCGGCAGGAATATGCCGAGCGCGTGGTAGAGCGCGGGCGCGTAGCGGTCGAGGAACATCTCCAGCACCTGGACCGAGGCGGCGATGACGCCGATGTAGGTGATCAGGCCGAGGAAGCTCAGGTCGATCGCGGACAGCCCGGCCCAGGCCAGCGCACCCGGGCCAAGCAGGTTGTGGTAGATCAGCGCGTTGATCGGCACCGTGACGGTCTGCACGAAGATGACCGCGGCGCCGAGACCCATGGCCGTGTCGACCTTGCGCGAGATGGCCAGGAAGGTGCACATCCCGAGGAAGAAGGCGAGCGCCAGGTTCTCGATGAAGATCGCCTTGATGGCGAGGTTGATGTAGTGCTCCATCACGACACCTCGGTCCGGTGCACGACCCGGATCTGGAACTCCGGTTTCTCGTTCTGCGCCGGCTTCCAGGCGCGCACGGCCCAGATGACGGCCGCGACCAGGAAGAAGGCGCTCGGCGCCAGCACCAGCAGCCCGTTGGGCTCGTACCAGCCGCCCGCGGACTTCAGCGGCAGCAGCTGCAGGCCGAGCAGGGAGCCGGTGCCGAGCAGCTCGCGAACCGTGGCCACGATGATCAGGATCGCGCTGTAGCCGAGGCCGTGGCCGAGCCCGTCCAGGAAGCTGAGCCAGGGCCCGTTCTTCATGGAGAAGGCCTCGGCGCGGCCCAGCACGATGCAGTTGGTGATGATCAGGCCGACGAACACCGACAGCTGGCGGCTCACCTCGGGCAGGTAGGCCCGCAGCACCTGGTCCACCAGGATCACCAGCGACGCGATGATGGTCATCTGCACGATGATGCGCACGTTGCCCGGCACCGCCTTGCGGACCATGCTGATCGCCATGCAGGCCAGCGCCGAGACGGCGGTGAGCGCCAGCGACATGATCAGCGACGGCAGCAGGCGCGAGGTCACGGCCAGCGCCGAGCAGATGCCGAGCACCTGCAGGATCACCGGATTGTTGTCGACGATGGGCTCGAACAGGGCTCTCTTCGACTCAGCTTTCATCGGGCTGCTCTCCCTTCGTCGCCCGCAGGCGCGACAGGTAAGGGCCGAAGCCCTGCTCGCCGAGCCAGTAGCGGACCAGGTTCTCCACGCCGCGCGCCGTCAGCGTCGCGCCGGCGAGGCCGTCCACCTGGTGCGCCACGTCCTCGCCCCGGGGCTCGCCCTTGACGATCTCCAGCAACACCGCCCCGTCGCCGGCCAGCGCCTGCTTGCCGGTCCACTTGGCCTGCCATCTCGGATTGTCGATTTCCGCGCCGAGCCCCGGCGTTTCGCCATGCTGGTAGAAGCTGATGCCCTTCACCGTGCTGCCGTCGCCGTCGAGCGCGAGGAAACCGTAGAGCGTTGACCACAGCCCGTAGCCGTGCACCGGCAGCACGATGGTCTCGACCTGGCCGGCGTGCTCGACGAGGTAGACGGGCATGGCCGCCGGCCGCCTGCGGATCTTGGCGATGTCGGACTCCGCCGGCACGGCGCTGCTGGATTGCGGGTCGCGGGAAACCCGCGCGACGTCGAAGTCGACCGGGTCGCCCGCCTCGACGTACTCGCCGGTGTCCAGGCTGACCATGCGCGGCGTCATCTGCGCGAACTGCTCCACGACGTCGCGGCCGCGCACCAGCAGGCCGGCCGCCTGCAGGATCTGGCGCTTGCGGACCTTCAGCGCGTTCTCGTGCTGGATCGGCGCGAGCACCACGGCCGCCGAGGACACCAGCACGGAGCACACCACGCACACGGCGATCACGATCGCAAAGGCGCGGACCGGGCTGTCGGCCGGCAGGTCGCGCCAGGCCTTCATCGGACCACCGGGGGTTTTCGTGACGGCATCAGGTGGCATCGCGACGCAACCTCCGCCGGATATTGGCCTGCACCACGCCGTAGTCGATCAGCGGCGCCAGCGCGTTGCCGAAAAGGATCGCCAGCATCATTCCCTCGGGATAGGCCGGGTTGACGACGCGGACCAGGCTCACCATGAAGCCGATCGTCAGGCCGTAGATCCAGCGGCCGGCGTTGGTCATGGCGGCGCTGACCGGATCGGTGGCCATGAACACGAGGCCGAAGGCATAGCCGCCGAGCACCGCATGCCAGTGCCAGGGAACCGAGTTGAAGGGATTGTCCGGGCTGCCGAAGCTGTTGAAGACCAGGGTGGTGCCGATCATCCCCAGCAGCACCGAGACCATGATCCGCCACGACGCGACGCGGGTGTAGACCAGGAAGACGGCGCCGGCCAGGCAGGCGAGGGCGGAGGTCTCGCCCATCGACCCCTGCAGGTTGCCGATGAAGGCGTCCTTCCAGGTGATGCCCGCGGCCTGGATCGCGTCCATGCCGCCCGAGGCGGCGAGCGCGAGCGCGGTGGCGCCCGTGTAGCCGTCGACCGGGACCCAGACGTCGCCCGACATTTCGGCGGGATAGGCGAAGAACAGGAAAGCCCGGCCCACCAGCGCGGGATTCAGGAAGTTCTTGCCGGTGCCCCCGAAGACTTCCTTGCCGATCACCACCCCGAAGGAACTGCCGAGCGCGACCTGCCACAGCGGCACGGTCGCCGGCAGCGTCAGGGCGAACAGTATCGACGTGACCAGGAAGCCCTCGTTGACCTCGTGGTTGCGCGACGCGGCGAAGACCACTTCCCAGAAGCCGCCCGCGGCCAGGGTCACGATGTAGATCGGCAGGAAATACAGCGCGCCGTGCAGCAGGCAGGCGGTGATGTTGCCCGGCTGGATCCCGATGCCGAGCGCCTGCAGGAACTCGATCCGCCAGCCCGAGCCCGTCAACCCCAGCTCGTAGAGCGCCAGGTTCGCCTGGTGGCCGACGTTGTACATGCCCATCAACGCGGCGGGCAGCACGGCCAGCACCACGAAGACCATCACGCGCTTGAGCTCGATGGCGTCCCGCACGTGCGGCGCGCCGGGCGTCACCACCGAGGGGGTGTACAGGAAGGTGTCCACCATCTCGAACAGCGCGCCGAACTGCTCGAAGCGCCCGCCGCGGCTGAACAGCGGCTCCAGGCGGTCGAGGGCTTTCCTGATCGGGCGCATCAGCCTTCCTTCTCGATCTGGTCGAGCATCGTCCTGAGGCACGGCCCGTAGTTGTACTTGCTGGGACAGACGACGGTGCACAGCGCCAGGTCTTCCTCGGCGAGTTCCAGGCAGCCGAGCGCCATCGCCGACTCGATGTCGCCGACCAGCAGCGCGCGCAGCAGCTGGGTCGGCAGGATGTCCAGCGGCATCACGCGCTCATAGGAACCGATGGGGATCATCGCCCGCGGGCTGCCGTTCTGGGTCGTCGTGAAGCTGAAGGGCAGCTTCCTGCGCAACGCCGACAGGTAGGCGTTGGTGATGGAGTACTTGTCGCCGCCCGGCGCCATCCAGCCCAGGAATTCGCGCTCGCGGCCCTCGCGCAGGACGGTCACCTGGTTGTCGTAGCGGCCGAGATACGCGCCCCAGCCCGTGACCGCCGAGCCGCCGAGCAGGGAGCCGGAGACCACGCGCGACTCGCCGCCCTGCAGCTCTCCCCGCAACAGCTCCGCGAGCGAGGCGCCCGGCCGGGTCCTGAGGAGGCGCGGATCCTTCACCATGGGCCCGCCAAGGGCCACGACGCGTTCCACGGACAGCCGGCCCGTGGTGAACAGCGAGCCGATTGCGATCACGTCCTGGTAGCCGATGTGCCAGACCGTGCGGTGGGCGCCCGCCGGACAGAGCATGTGGATGTGCGTGCCCGGCAGGCCGGCGGGATGCGGGCCCTCGAACTGCGCGAGGATGAAGTGCGGCAGCTTGGGCGCCGGGACGTCCGCGCCCGGGGCCGTGCAGACGTACACCACGCCGTCGGTCAGCCGCGAAATCACCCGCAGGCCGTCCGCGAAGTCCTGCTGCCTGCCGGCGATGACCACCATGGGATCCATGGCGAGCGGGTTGGTGTCGATCGCGGTCACCGTGATGGCGAACGGGGCCGTCCCCGGCGCGGCGACCTTGTTGTAAGGCCGCCTGCGCAGGCCCGGCCAGAGGCCCGACTCGCACAGCTGCCGGGTCACCAGCTCGCGGTCGAGCGTGTCGAGGTCGCCCGAGCGGTAGGCGTCGAACTCGCACTGCTCGTCGCCGTCGACGCGAATGACGACCGAGCGCAGCGACCGGCGCTCGCCGCGGTTGATGGCCACGACGACGCCCGCGGCGGGCGCCGTGCAGGTGATCCGGGGTTCGGCACGATCGCGCAGCACGGCTTCGCCGAGGGCGACGCGCGCGCCTTCCTCGACCAGCGGGCCGAGCCGCAGTCCGGGGTAGTCGCGGCCGACGATGCCGACCTGCGATACCGGCGGCGCGGCGCAGATCTCCTGGCGAGGAGACCCGGCAACCGGCAGGTCGAGACCGCGCCGGAGTCTGATTTGAAGTTTCTGGGCCAATGCCTGGAACCTCGTTTGGTGGCCGCTTTAGACCATGGGGGCCACGACCGTTGCATCGGTAAAGCCCGAAACACGGGCGCCTGGCGCGCGGTCAGGGGTCAATTGCGGGCGATGTTAACAGGCCGGCCGGCTCGCATGTATGCGCTATTCCCTGAGGCCGAAGCTGCGCTTGTTCCTTTCGAAAAAGTCCTTGCAGTATTCGAAGAAGCTTCTCGTCACCCGCGTCATCGGCGCGTCGGCTGACGTCATGAAGCCGTACTCGTGCACGAAATTGGGCGAGAAACGCCTCAGGACGATGCCGGTGCCCGCGTACTGGATGCCGAGCATCTCGTTGACGATGGCGATTCCGGTGCAGCCGCCGCGCGCCGCCCGGTCGCTCAGGGCTGCGCGACGCCGATGGGCCTGCCTTCGTTCAGCGTCACCCAGCCGCGCGCCACGCGGTAGATGACCCACAGGCCGATCACCGCCAGGCCGACCGCAAAGGTGAAGAAGCCGACCAGGACCAGCATCAGGGGCGCCGACGCCACCGCCAGCAGGACGACCCACAGCGCCGCGAACCAGAACGTCCGCAACTGCCAGGTGAAATGCGACTCGAGCCAGGTGCCACGGGCCTCCGATCGCCGCAGGTAGTTCATGATCACCGCGATGATCGAGGGCAGCCCGAAAATGAACTGGCCGACCACCGTCACGGCGCTGGTGATGCCGATCAGCGCGGCCAGCGCGTGCAGCGCGTACATGATGTGAACGTAGCTGACCAGCGAGGGCTCGGGATTGCGGTCGACCATGGTGGGTACTCCTTGCAGCGGGCGAGGGCAAGCCTATCAGGTCTTGTCGAGTTCCCGCGCGACCCGCAGGTAGGCGTCGCGGAACGGGATGCCTTCGCCGACCACCAGTTCGTAGGCGCGCTCGGCGGCGTGGATGGACGGGTCGAGCCTGATGTTCTCGGGCCTGAAGCGGACCCCAGCCAGTGCCGCGGGCAGGATGGCGAGCGTCTGCAGGCACAGGTCGATGCCGCGGAACAGCGGCGCCTTGATCAGCTGCAGGTCGCGGTGATACCCGGACGGCAGCCGCGAACAGATGCCGAGCGCCTCCACCAGGCAGGCCAGCGCGGTGGCCGAGCGGCCGCGGATGAGCTCGAAGACGTCGGGGTTGCGCTTCTGCGGCATGATCGACGAGCCGGTGGTGAACCCGTCCGGAAGTTCGACGTAGGCGAACTCCTGCGTATAGAACAGGATCAGGTCGGCCGCCAGCCGGCCCATGTCCTGCATCAGCAGCGTCACCTCGAACAGCAGCTGCGCCTCGGCCTTGCCGCGGGACAGCTGCACCGCGGTGACCGGCTCCTGGACCTCCGCGAAGCCGAGCTTGCTGCGGGTGACCTCGCGCTTCAGCGGCAGGCCGGGCGTGCCGTAGCCGGCCGCGGAACCGAGCGGACACTTGCCGGCGCGCCGATGCGCGTGCCGCAAGCCCTCGGCGTCGTCGCGGATCTCGGCCGCGAAGCCGCGGGCCCAGAGCGCGACCGAGCTCGGCATCGCCTGCTGCAGGTGCGTGTAGCCGGGCAGCGCGACGTCGCCCTGGCGTGCGGCCAGCGCCTCGAGTGCGCCGGCCACCTGCAACGCGCCGCCGCTGAGTTGCTCGATGGCGTCGCGCAGGTACAGCCTCAGCGCGGTCAGCACCTGGTCGTTGCGCGAGCGGCCCAGGTGGATGCGCGCGCCGGCCGCGCCGACGCGCTGCGTGAGCAGGCTCTCGAGCGCGGTCTGGCCGTCCTCCTGCTCGAGCGTCACCCGCCACTCGCCGCGCGCGTGCGCGGCCGCGATCTCCTCGAGCCCGCCCTTCAGCGACTTGAGGTCGGCATCCGACAGCAGGCCCGCCGAGTGCAGCATCTCCGCGTGCGCAATGGACCCCCGCACGTCGTAGGCGACCAGCCTGTCGTCGAGCACGTGGTCCTCGCCGGCCGTGTATTCGAGGACCTGCGCATCCAGCGGCGCACCCTTGTCCCAGAGCCGTGTCATGGGCCGGCCTGCGGGCTCTGTTCCGCCGGGGTCAGCGCCCCGATGTCCTCGACGATCAGGGTGCCGGTGCCCTCGTTGGTGAAGACCTCGGCCAGCAGGCTGTCGGGCACCTTGTAGGAAATCACGTGCACGCGGCGCACGCCGCCCCTGATCGCACCCTCGATCGCGGTCGCCTTGGGCAGCATGCCGTCGGCGAAGCTGCCGGCGGCGGCCAGCGCGGCGAGTCCCTGCAGGTCGGTGTACGACACCAGGCTGCTCGGGTCGGCGAGGTCCTCGAGGATGCCCGGCGCGCCGGTGCAGAGGATCAGCTTCTCCGCGCCCAGCGAGGCGCCGATCTGCGCGGCGATGGTGTCGGCATTGATGTTCAGGACGCAGCCCGCCTCGTCGGAGGACAAGGGACTGACGACCGGCATCAGCCCGGCGTCGAGTTGCTTCACAAGCAGGGAGGCGTCCACGCCGACGATGTCGCCGACGAAGCCGTAGTCCACGGTTTCGCCGTCGATCTCGACCGGCGGCCGGCGGCGCGCACGCACCAGGCCCGCATCCACGCCCGAAATGCCGACGGCGTCGATGCCCAGCTCGCGGCAGATCGCCAGGATGCGGGTGTTGATCAGGCCGTTGAGCACCATCGTGGTGACGTCGATGGACTGCGAGTCGGTGACCCTGCGCCCCTTGACCATGCGCGGCTCTATTCCCAGCGACCGCTGCATCTCGTCGAGCTGGGGCCCGCCGCCGTGCACCAGCACCACGCGTATGCCCAGGTGGTGCAGGATCGCAATCTGCTCGATCAGCACGCGCGTGCTGGCGTTGTCGGCGAACACGGCGCCGCCGGCCTTCACCACGAACACCTTGCCCTTGTACAGCCGCACGTAGGGCGCGGCGCCCTTGAGCGCGCGGACCGTGGCGGACGTGTCGGTACGGTGGGTCACCATGTCTTCTCTACTCCTCGGCAGGGGTTCATTCGATCATCGGGGTGCCTGGCGCGCGAGCAGCCGGTGCAGCACGGCCATCTGCACCACCATGCGGTTGTGGGCCTCGTGCCGCACCGCGCTGCGCGGGCCGTCGAGCACCTCGTCGGCGACCGCCACGTTGCGGCGCACCGGCAGGCAGTGCATGAAGCGGCAGGCCGGGTCGGTCCTGGCGAACCAGCTCTCGCGGACCATCCAGTCGGACAGGTCCCTGCGCAGCGCCGCGTCGGCCTCGGCATCGCCATAGTACTGCGGTGAGCCCCATTCCTTCGCGTACACGACCTGGGCGCCGGCGAGGGCCGCGTCGCGCTGGTCTGTTTCCGTGACCGAGCCGCCGGCCGCTGCCGCCGCCGCGCGGGCGCGGTCCATCAGCGGGCGCGGCAGCGCGTCGCCGTCCGGTCGCAACACGACGACTTCCATGCCGCGGGGCGCCGCCATGTGCAGGGCCGCGGCCGGGACGGCCAGCGGCAGCGCCCGGGGATGGTTCACCCATGACAGCACGAACTTGCCCCGGCGCGGGACCGCGAGGTCGTCCATCGTCTTCCAGTCGGCCAGCGCCTGGCAGGGGTGGTTCATCGCCGACTCGAGGTTGACCAGGGGCTTGTCGCAGAGCGCCGCCATGGCCCCGAAGCTGGCCTCCGCCAGGTCGGCCTGCAGGTCGCGGCCGTCCGCAAACGCGCGGATGCCCAGGGCGTCGCAATACGAGGCCAGCACCGGGATGCCCTCGCGGATGTGCTCGGCGGCGGCGCCGTCCATGGTCACCCCGAGGCGGGTCTCCAGTTGCCAGGTGCCGCTGCCGGGCGTGATCACGAAGGACGTGCCCCCGAGTCGCGCCATGCCCGCCTGCATCGACGCCAGCGTGCGCAGCGAGGGATTGAAGAATACGAGGCCGAGGATGCGACCCGCCAGCGCACGCGGCTCGGGATGGTCCTGCAGCCGCTGTGCCAGGGCCAGCAGGTCCACGACTTCTTCGCGCGTCAGCTCGGCCAGGTCGATGAAGCGATTCATGCGGGAAGCTCCGACAGGGCCGCGCTCAGCAGTTCAACGTGCTCCGCGCCAAGCGTGAAGGGCGGCAGCAGCCGCAGGACGCCGGCGTCGCCGCTGGTGCCGGTGAGGATGTCGCGCTCCAGCAGGGCGGCCTGCACCTGCTTCGCCGGCACCCGCGTCCTCAGGCCCAGCAGGAAGCCCTCGCCCTGGATGCCCGTGACCGGCCCGGTGATGCAGGTCCGCCGGATCGCGGCGGCCAGCTCGCGGACGTTGTGCAGCAGGTTCTCCTCGCGGATCGTGTCGATGACCGCCTCGACGACCGCGCAGGCCAGCGGCCCACCGCCGAAGGTGCTGCCCAGTTCACCGAGCCTGAGCCCGGCCGCGATCTGCGGCGACAGCAACAGCGCGCCGACGGGGAATCCCGCGCCAAGCGCCTTGGCCGTCGTCAGCATGTCGGGCAACACATCATAGAGGTT
>DATHZW010000428.1:0-11462 GCA_035458405.1 Steroidobacteraceae bacterium
ACGCCGGCCGCTTCGCACAGGTAGGCGGCCACGTCGTCTGAGTCGGCCAGCAACTTGCCGGCCGGCGTGCGCTTGCCGAAGGCGCCGGTGACGTCCCAGAAGGAATAGAAGGCGGCGGGCGTGTCCCAGACGTCGACGTGAGGGATGCCGCGCGCGGCGCCGATCAGCAGGTCGCGCTTGCGCTGCAGGTCGGAGACCAGCGTGTAGTCATAGCTGGATTCCAGGGCGGCGAGCGCGGCGCGCTGGCTCGGCACCGATGGCCCGCTGGTGTAGTGGCTCTGCAGGTTGACCATGGCGTCGGTCAGGTCCCTGGGCCCGACGGACCAGCCGATGCGCAGCCCGCCGGCGCGGCGGAAATTCTTCGACATGCCGTCGATCTGCACCAGCCACGGCAGCACCTCCTCGTCGAGCGGTGGTTCGGGGAACACGCCGCCATCGAAGATGAGCTTCCAGTACAACCTGTCGAGCACGAAATAGATGCCGTGCCTGGCGCAGACCCGGGCCAGCGCCGCGACCGTCTCCCCGTCGTAGAGCTGCGCAGTCGGGTTGACCGGGTTGTTCAGCAGGAACATGCGGGCGTGCGGCCGCATGCGGATGTTGCGTTCCAGGTCGTCGGGCCCGACCAGCAGGCGATCGTTTGATCGCGGCAGCACCATGATCGGCGTGGCGTAGGACATGACGGCCAGCGGCTGGTAGGACACCCAGGGTGCCGCGTCGAACAGGAACACGTCGGCCGGGTTGGCGATCGCGATGAACGTGTTGAGCAGCGCCTGCTTGGCGCCGGTGGTTATGACGACGTTGTCGGGCCCGTACACGCCCTCGAGCCCGAGCCAGCGCAGCACGGCGGCGCGCAGTTCCGGCAGGCCACCCGGGTCCGCATACATGGTCTCCTCTTCGCGGAAGGCCTGTTCGCCGGCGGCACGAATCTCGGGGTTGAGGCGACCCTTGGTTTCGCCGAGGCCGAAATCGTAGACGGGCAGTCGGCGCGCGGCCCGCTCCTGGACGAGGGACTTGAGTCCCAGGGTGAGCGACGGACGAAACTTGTCCAGCTTGGTCGAGATTCGCTGCGCTTCTCGCATGGCCGTTCTCCTGCTGTGCGATCGGGCCCGACATCCGGCAAATGGGGCGCCCTGGTCACCATAACGCGAATCGGGCGCGCGGGCCACGCAGGGTGGCCAGCACGCGACGGGTCTGCTACCTTCTTCATGCGGCGCGGCACATCGTGTGCGCCCAGCGGTTTTTTTGCGGCCCTTTTGGTTGCCGCCCCCGTCGGAGCCGACGGGCAGCGGGGTATCCTCCCCGCGGTTTACATGCCCGGCCCCGAGCCCAGCAAGGAGGACGCCCTTGCGACCCGAGTCGTCCGCGCGCTACGCGCCTTACACGCTGTCCACGATGGACAGCATCCCGCAGCTCGAAGCATTGTCCGAGCGGCGCCGCCTGGCCATGAAGGCGGTGGCGCAGGTGCTGCCCTTCCGCACCAATCGCTACGTCACCGACGAGCTGATCGACTGGGGCAACGTTCCGAACGACCCCATCTTCCAGCTGACTTTCCCGCAGCCGGGCATGCTCGAGCCGGAGGACCTGGCCCGGGTCGTGGCGATGTTGCGCGACGGCGCCAGCGCCAGGCAGATCCGGCCCCTGGCCGACCAGATCCGCCGCAAGCTCAATCCGCATCCGGCGGGCCAGCTCGAGCACAACGTGCCGCGGCTCGACGGCGTGCCGCTCCCGGGCCTGCAGCACAAGTACCGGGAGACCGTGCTGTTCTTCCCGAGCCGGGGCCAGACCTGCCATGCCTACTGCACCTACTGCTTCCGCTGGGCGCAGTTCGTCGGCATGGAGGGGCTGAAGTTCGCGCAGCGCGAGATCGAGACCTTCCACGAGTACCTGCGGCGCCACGACGAGGTCAGCGACGTGCTGTTCACCGGAGGCGATCCGCTGGTCATGCGCGCCTGGCACCTGCGTGCCTACATCGAACCGCTCCTGAAGAAGGAGTTCGAGCACGTCCGGCACATCCGCATCGGCACCAAGGCGCTGGCCTTCTGGCCGCGCAAGTTCGTCTCCGACCCGGATTCCGGCGCGCTGCTCGCACTGTTCGAGGACGTCGTGAAAAGCGGCAGGCACCTGGCGCTGATGGCGCATTTCACCCACCCGCGCGAGCTCGAGACGCCGCTGGTCAGGCAGGCGATCGAGCGGGTCAGGTCGACCGGCGCGGTGATCCGGACGCAGGCGCCGCTGGTGCGCCACGTGAACGACTCTTCCGCCACCTGGGCGGACATGTGGAAGAAGCAGGTGGCGCTCGGCTGCATTCCGTACTACATGTTCGTCGAGCGCGACACCGGGCCGAAGGGCTACTTCGGCTTGCCCCTGGTCCGGGCGCACGAGGTTTTCCGCCGCGCTTTCCGCCAGGTGTCCGGTCTCGCCCGCACCGTGCGCGGGCCGTCGATGTCGGCCCTTCCCGGCAAGGTGGTCGTGCTGGGCACGCAGCGGGTGAAGGGCGAGGACGTCTTCGTGCTGAGCTTCCTCCGCGGCCGCAAGCGGGAATGGGTGGGCAAGCCGTTCTTCGCCCGCCTGGACCCGGACGCGACATGGCTCGACGAGCTGAAGCCCGCCTTCGGCGAGCGCAGTTTCTTCTTCGAGGGTGACGACACGCCCGGCAGGCGCCAGGTCGGCTGGGAGTAGGGTTTTCCGGCCGCGCCTCGCGCATGCCCACGATGCCGGTGGCATCGCGAACGGCTAGGATCGGTGTCGCCAATCGGAGGTCGCCGTCATGAGTGTCCGCAGCCTGCTGGTGGTCATCGTCCTGGGCCTGCTCGCCATTTTCGCGATCGTGAACTGGGGCACGTTCATCACGCCCACCCATCTCTCGCTGGTGGTGACGAGCGTCGAGGCGCCCCTCGGCCTCGTCATGCTCGGCTTCACCGCCGTGCTGGCCGCGGTGCTGCTCGCCTACGCGCTCAAGGTGCAGATCAACGCGCTGTCCGACGCCCGCCGGCAGTCGGAGGAATTGCGCCGGCAGCGCGAGCTGGCGGATCAGGCCGAGGCGTCCCGCTTCACGGAACTGCGGCAGTACCTCGAGCAGGAGCTGGCCTCGGTCAAGCAGGCGCAGCAGGACTCGGAGCAGCGCTTTCGCGACGAGCTCGCCACGTCGACCAACACGCTGGCGGCCTGCATCGGCGAGGTGGACGAGCGCCTGGAGCGGCAGTCGCCGACGCCGCCGGAACGGATGCCGTAGCCAGAGGTGCCAGGCACCGGCGGGTCATTCGACCCTGGCGGTTCCTGAACCCTCGGACGACTCGATCCGGATCGCCCCGCTCCTGAGATGCAGGTCGCGCTGCGGGAAGGGGATCTCGAGACCCCGTGACGCCAGCTCGGTCTCCAGCGCCCAGAGATACTTGCCCTGGGTCCGGCTGGGCGAGACGAGCAGGCTGCGCGACACCCAGACGATCAGTTCGAAGTTCAGGCTGCTGTCGCCAAAGCCCACCAGCCAGACCTCCGGGTCGCGCCCCGGGCCGAAAATCGTGCCTTCGATGTCCTTGGCCGCGGCGATGCCGGCCTCGCGCACCTTCTCCTTGTCCGTCCCGTAGGCCACGCCGAACGGCACGTGTATGCGGCGGAAATTGTGGCCGTAACTCCAGTTGATGACGCGCCCCCCGGTGAGCTCGCCGTTGGGCACGAAGATGTCGACAAAATCGTTGGTGGTGATGCGCGTGTAGCGCATGCTGATTTCGCTGACCCGCCCCATGACGCCCGACTGCAGGTCGACGAAGTCGCCGACCTTGACCGAGCGCTCGAACAGGATCACCAGCCCGGCGAACAGGTTGCCGAAGAAGCCCTGCAGGCCGATGCCGAGGCCGACGCCGATGGCGCCGCCCAGGATGGCGAGGCTGGTCAGGTCGAAGCCGAGCGACGTCAGGCCGATCACGGTCGCCAGCACCCAGACCAGGTAGCGGGCCACGCGGCTGAACGCGTAGGCGCCCGCCCCGGAGCCGGGTTCGTTCTCGTCGGCGAGCCGGTCGGCGAGCCGCTGCAGCCAGTGCTCGACCTGCTTGGAGAGCCACCAGGCCAGTACCACGATGATGCCGATCGCGATCAGGCGCGCCGCGCTGATGTGCGTCTGGCCGATGGTCAGGAATGGCTCGGTCAGCCAACCCGGGAGGAACGCAAAGGGCTTGAGAAGTTCTTCTTCCATCGAGCGGATCCTGGTTGCCGGTGCGCCAGTTTAACCTCTGGCGCGGATCGGGCGTCCAGCGGCGCCAGGCAGGTGCCTGGCAGCTCTTCAGCCCGCACTCGCGGGACCCTCAACGCAGCTCGCGCAGCTTTACCTTATGCGGGCCACCAAGCTGCGCCAGCTGCGCCAGCAGGAGTTCGGCCGTGGCCAGCGCGTCCGCCCCGGCGGAGTGCTGCTGGTGATCCGGGAGCCCGCGCCGCGTCCTGCACGCATCCAGTGTCAGGTCTCCATGCAGCTCGCGCACACTGCCGCCTGCGCCCTCGATCAGACGGCGCTCGAGCGCCATGGTGTCGATGAATGGATTGGGCATCGGCACGCCGCCCAGGCGGCGGAGCAGGGCGGCCAGGAAGCTGCGCTCGATCGTTACGGCGTGCGCCACGATGGCGCGGCCGGCCAGCTCGGGCAGCAGGTGTTCGACCATGGCGTCGACGCTGTCGGCGTCGTCGAGGTCGCTGTCCAGGATCCCGTGTATGACCGCACTCTGTCCGACGCCGTCCGGGTTGCCGCTGCGGACCCTGACCTCGCGGGCGCTCGCCATCAGGATCTTGTCACCCCTGACCTGCACCCAGCCTGCCGCGATGACGTGATCGCGCTGGGCGTCGAGGCCGGTGGTCTCGAAGTCGAGCACCACCAGTTCCAGGTCGGCCACACGCGTGCCGCCCGCTGGCATCGGCTGGTGCAGCAGTCGTCGCTGCAGCGGCATCTTGCATGCTCGCTGGGCACGGGCAAGGCGGAGCCGTTGCAGCAGGCTCACTGCGGGTAGTCCAGCGACAGGCCCTTCTGGGCTTCACGAATGACGATGAAGGCATCCCTGAGGGCGGCGCGCTCGGCGTGGCTGATCGCCCGGGGATCGAGGTGATTGTGCGGCTGCTCACCACGCCGAACCTGATCCGCGTGCAGGCGGATCCTGAGGCCGGCGAGCAGCCGGTGCGCGCCCGCCAGCCGGTCCGCGTCCCTTCGACTCAGCTTGCCCGCCTCCAGCATGCGGGCGATCCGCACCTGGGTTCCCGGGGCCGTCACGCCCGCCTCGAGCGCTCGGACCCGCACCAGATCGGTCAGCGGGACCAGGCCGCTGGCCTTGATCTCGAGCATCTCGCGATGCTCGCCCTTGCTGGCCAGCACGAAGCGGCGGAAGAACCCGAGCGGCACGTCGTAGCTGGCTGCCTGGCGCGCCAGCGCTGCGATGAAGACGCCCTTGCCCCGGCCGCTGCTGCATTCCCCGAGGCCCTGGGCGACCTGCGCGACGAGTTGCTGGTCGCCATGGATCGCGCGCAGGTCGAAGAAGATGCTGACCCGCAGCACCGCCTCCGGGTCGGGCACGCTGGCCCAGTCGCGAAAGTGCTTCAGCCACCCGGACAATGGCTGGCGCCAGTCGTCCGTGGTAGCCATGATCTTGCCCGGACAATAGATATACCCGCAGGCGTCGAGACCATCGCAGACGATCCTGGCCAGTTCGCTGAACCATTCCTGCGAGCCGGGCGGCGCGTCGTCGGCATAGACCAGCCCGTTGTCCTGGTCGGTCTTGATGCTTTGCTCCTCCCTTGCCTGTGAGCCGAAGGCCAGCCAGGCGAACGGCGCCGGGGCGGGCCCGATCCGCTCCTGGGCAAGAGCGATCAGGCGGCGCGTGACCGAGTCGTTGATCGTGGTCAGGACCTTCGGCACCTGCTCGGCGCGCATTCCCGAGGCCAGCATCAGTTCGAACAGCCGCGGCACGCGACTGCAGATCGATACGAGGTCGTCGATCGAGCTCGCTTTCTGTATCTGCGCGGCCAGGTACAGGGGGTGCTGTGTCTGCAAGGTCATCAGGTCGCGGGTCGTCACCATGCCGACGACGCGGCCGTCCTGCGTCAGCGGCAGATGATGGATGCCGCGGCCGACCATCGCGAGGATGCCCTCAAGCACCGGGCTCGAGGCGTCGAGCGTAAGCGGCTCGGTCGTCATGATCGTCGCGACCGGCTCGGCGGGGTCCCGGTCCTGCGCAAGGACGCGGTTGCGAAGGTCGCGGTCGGTGATGATGCCGCGGAGGCTCTCGCCCTCGTTGACCAGCAGCGAGGACACCCCGT
This sequence comes from Steroidobacteraceae bacterium, assembly GCA_035458405.1. Classification (GTDB taxonomy): domain Bacteria; phylum Pseudomonadota; class Gammaproteobacteria; order Steroidobacterales; family Steroidobacteraceae; genus SG8-30. The sequence continues at coordinate 6,292 of DATHZW010000428.1, forward strand.
GCTGCGACATGCAGCGGGCCGCGTCCGCGATGGCTGTTGCGGGCGTCACCACGACCGGCTCGCTGCGCAGCAGTTCGCGCATGGGCGTCATGAACAGGGTCTGGCCGGACGAGTTGCGGGGCTGCAGGGCCGAAATCAGGCGCTCTTCCAGGCTCAGGAGGTAGAAAGTCCCGAATTCCGGCGAGGCACCCCGCAGTTCGTCGAAGGCCTTCCGGGGCATCATCCAGACCAGGCCGTCCTCAATCATGGTGACCCGGAACCGAACCGGCTTGCCGGTCAGCAGGGACTGAAGCCCGAAGCTCTCGCCCTCCCCGTATCGGTCGACGAAGCTGCCTTGCCGGTCGTGCACGTCGACCGCGCCGCGTCGCAGGAGGTAGAGGGTCGTGTTCGAGTCGCCGATGTCCAGGAGTACCTCACCCTTGCGGCGGTACACGACCTCGATGGCCGCAGCGGCACGATGCCGCAGTGCCGGGTCGAGCACGTCGAACGGCGGGGTTTCCGCAAGGAACTTCTCGACATCGGCCAGCGGGTTGCTCATGGCCGGTTATCATAGGCCAAGCGGGCCTGGCGCCGCACCCGTCGCCATGGTCACCGTATACTGATGCCAGGCCCAAACTTGCGCGGAGTGCCCGATGTCCGGACCGAGAAAGCCGTTGTTTCCCAGCGTTGTCCGGCGCCCGCCCTCCAGTGACGAGCCTGGCATCTCATGGTCGGACCTGCGGCCTGCCGAGCTATGGGCCACATTGAGGTCTTACGTGGGCCTGGGTCGCGAAGCGGCGCCAGAGCCTGTCGATACGCCCGCGGCGCTGGCACGATTCCTGGACACGCGCGCCAGCTTCGTCGCCCAGACTTCCCTGTACGGCTACTTGCGCACGCGCGCAGGGATGCGATATCCGGAGCTGTTCCAGGACGACCCGTTCGTGGCGGCGATCAACGTAGCCAAGTGGCATGTCTGGCTGGACTGCCTGTCCGACCTCGCGGTCTATGCCGGCGGTCGCCTCGCGATGGAGGTTCCGCGGGAGACCTCGCGCGTGTCGCGGATGGTGATCGCGGCGATCGACGGCATCCTGGCGCAAGCCGGCACGCCGGCCGAGGCCGGCGACGAATTCCCCGCACACGCACAGCGGACGCGCCGGCGCATCGAGCGGACCGACTGGCTGTCCGTGGGGCCTGACGAAGCGGCCTTCACGGAAAGCCCGGCCGGCCTGGTGCGCTGGGCGCCGGTGATCGACGAGCTCAAGCAGCTCGACGAGGCGATCGTGCTGAACTCGGTGCGGTTCCGCTGGCAGGAAGTGCGCCGCGACCTTGCGCGGCAGCTCGACATACGGTCGTTGATCGCTTCGTTACCGCCGGAGCCTAGTTGAACAAATTGCCCAGGTAGTAGATCGCCTGCGCTATCTGGCCCTCGAGCGGGAAGGACAGCATGCCCATAACGGAGTAGCCGAGCGCCCAGGGCATGACGTAGAAGCGGAACATGAAGAAGAACCACGCTACGTACAGCGGGACCACCGCGGGGACCAGGAATGCCGGCGTAATCGGCTCGAACCGCCGGATCAGCGGATCGGTGACCTTGATGAAGAACCGGTTGAAGAAGAACGTGCTGTCCTCCGGCAGGAAGATACGCATGCCGAATCGGCCGATCAGTGTCCACATGACCGTGCCGAAGACATAGTCCAGCACGATCGCCCAGGTCGGGATTCCATCGATCATCTGCCTACCCCGCAAGTTCCCACGGCAGCCGCCCGCCTCTGATCATCTGCTCGATGCGGGATTCTCTCACACGAAAGAGAGCCGGGGCGAGTTGCCTCGCCCCGGCTCCCAGGTCTCACGCCCGCCAATCAGGCCTTGGACGGGATGATCGTGTCGCCGCTCGGGACGCGCACCTCGTCGACCATGCGCTGTGTCTCCGCGTCCGGCTCCTTGGTGAGCAGGGTCACGACGATCATCGCGATGGCACTGGCGCTGGTGCCGACGATGCCGAAGCGCAGGTCATCCAGGCCGAACCACGGCTTGGCCAGGCCGTACCAGGCCTCGGGGTTGCGCACCGCCAGCAGGTACCACCAGCCCGATGCCAGGCCGATGACCATGCCAGCCAGGGCGCCTGGGCGGTTGGCACGCTTCCACCACACGCCGAGGACCAGCGGGACAAACAGCCCGGACATCGCGAAGCAGAACGCCCAGGCCACCGCTCCGAGGATGCCGGTCAGCTTGAGACTCGCCACCGCCGCGCCGCCGGCACCGATCACCAGCAGCAGGATGCGCGCAGTGAGCAGGCGCCTCTTCACCTCGGCCTTCGGGTCGATGATCTTGTAGTACAGGTCATGCGACAGGGCGTTGGCCATGGCCAGCAGCAGGCCGTCTGCGGTGGACATCGCGGCCGCCATGCCGCCCGCTGCCACCAGGCCCGAAATCACGTACGGCAGGCCGGCGATTTCCGGCGTTGCGAGCACGATGATGTCCGGGTTCAGGAAGAACTCGTTTATCTCCAGGAGCCCGTTGCCGTTGCTGTCGCGGATGGCGACCAGGCCGATGTTGCCCCACTTCTGGACCCACTCGAGCGAGTTCACCTGGTCGATCGCGGAACCGATGATCGAGGTGGCCAGAGTCGGATCGATCAGCTGCAGCTTGCTGAACGTCGCGAGCGCGGGCGCCGAGAAGTACAGCAGGAAGATGAAGAACAGTGACCACGCCACCGAGTGGCGCGCGTCGCGAACCGACGGTGTCGTGAAGTAGCGCATCAGGATGTGCGGCAGCGAAGCCGTGCCGATCATCATGCAAGCCACCAGGGTGACGAACCTCCAGGACGCCAGCGCGGTATCGGGTGGGGTTGCATGCAGCGCAGTCAGCGATTTCAGCCCCGGAACCGAGTCAACCGCGGCGGTACCCACCCCGATCAGCGGCTCGAGCTCCATGATGCGCTGCACGGCGCCGCCGTACTCGAGGTGCGGCAGGAAGCCAAAGCCCTGCTTGATCGACATCCAGAAGATCGGGATCAGGTAGGCGATGATGAGCACGATGTACTGCGCCACCTGGGTCCAGGTCACGGCGCGCATGCCGCCCAGCATCGAGCACACGAGGATGCCGATCAGGCCCAGCCAAACGCCGATCTCGAAGGGAATCTGGAAGGCGCGGGCTGCGATGGTGCCGGTGGCGGTAATCTGCGCCGTCACGTAGGTGAAGGACGCCACTACCAGGACCACGACCGCCACGAAGCGCGTCAGCTTGCCGCCGTAGCGCGTGCCGATGAAGTCCGGCACCGTGTAGCAGCCGAACTTCCGCAGGTACGGCGCCATCAGCGTCGCGACCAGGATGTAGCCGCCCGTCCAGCCGACGATGAAGGCCATGTACGGGTGGCCCGACATGAAGATGCCGCCGGCCATGGCAACGAAGGACGCGCCCGACATCCAGTCGGCCGCCGTCGCCATGCCGTTGAACACCGGCGGGACGCTGCGTCCCGCGACGTAATACGCCTCGACCGCCATGGTTCGAGACAGGATGCCGATGAAGGCGTAGATGACGACGGTGAACAGGACGAACAGGATTCCGATCCACTTCGCGCTCATCCCGAGCGTTTCGAAGAACGCCATCAGCGCAAAGAACGCGAGGAAGCCGCCGGTGTAGACCCCGTAGATCTTCGGCAGGTTTTCGATGAAGGATTTACCTTCCCATTGCATGCCCATGGTGTGCCCCCTATGCCTTGTCTTCTTCGGCCACGCCGAACTTGACGTCTATGGCGTGCTGCTGCCGGCTGAACAAGAACAGCTGGACCACGAACACGATCAGCGATCCCTGTGCAGAGAAGTAGTAGCCCAGCGGCCAGCCAAAGAAGTTGATGTTGTTGAGCGGTGCGGCGAACCAGTGAACGGCGTAGGCAAAGACGAACCATACGGCCAGGTGCGCGAACATCAGGTTTCGCGTCCGGCGCCAGTGCTCGACGCGATCCGTGGCAGAAAGTGTAGACACTGCGTTTCCTCCCTCAAGATGGGAACGGCCCCCGCCGGGCCCTGTACTTGTCGTGACCCGGGCACTTGCGGCCCTTTTTCGGGTTCGCCAAACCTATCAGCGCGGTCGGGGGGGTGTCCTTGCGACCTTAGTCGAGGGGACAGCCGTGACCGGTTGCGGTCCGACCTATGTCTACCGTTACGGGGACCGGACCGGCTGGGGCGACCGGCTGGCCGTCGCCCGGGATTCGGGGGGGGGTGACCCCGGCGTCCAGGGCGCTCAGAATGCTGCAATGAAGCAAAGACCTCCCAGCCCGGCCCCGGCCCTGGTGCCGCTGCAGGGCTACACCACTTACCCGGAGTCCGAAATGCTCGCGCGCGCCGTCGAGTTCGCGGACGACATGCAGCGTCGCCGCACGGTGCGCCACTTTTCGGACCGGCCGGTGCCACGCAGGCTCGTCGAGGAATGCCTGCGCGCCGCGGTCTCAGCACCCTCGGGTGCGAACCAGCAGCCGTGGCGGTTCGTGGCGGTGTCCGATCCAGCGACCAAGCGCCGCATCCGCGAGGGCGCGGAAGCGGAGGAACGCGAGTTCTACGCCCACCGCGCGCCGCCGGACTGGCTGGAGGCCATCGCGCCGCTCGGCACGGACGCCGACAAGCCGTTTCTCGAGGTGGCCCCCTGGCTGGTGGCGGTCTTCATCCGCCGCTTCGAGCGGCGGGCCGATGGCCGCAAGGTCAAGCACTACTACACCGACGAGTCGGTCGGGCTCGCCACCGGCTTGTTGCTGGCGGCCTGCCAGCGCGCCGGCCTTGCGACCCTGACGCACACGCCGAGCCCCATGGGCTTCCTGAACGAGATCCTGGGCCGGCCCAAGGACCTCGAGCGGCCGTTCCTGCTGCTGGTGGTGGGCTACCCGGCGGCGGGGGCCAGGGTGCCGGACATCACGCGGCGGCCGGTGGCGGAGGTGACCGCGTTTGTGGAGTGAAGCCGCCGGGCAGGCCGGTCCGCCCGTCAGTCAGTCCGGGCGCGGACTATTCCTCGCGCCGGAGACGCACGGGGGCTCCGCCTGCATCGGGCACGATGCCCATGAAGGAACCCAGTGCGGCCTTGCGAATCACGACTGTCGCGCCCACCTTTAACATCGGCCGGCTGGTCGCCTCGACCTGCCGCCAGCGCTGGCCGTTGTCGAGGGTGGAGGCGGGCTTCCCCACGCGACTGGCATGAAGTTC
>DATHZW010000429.1:0-6443 GCA_035458405.1 Steroidobacteraceae bacterium
TCACCGACGCGGTATCGCGCAAGCGGCCGCTCGAGCTGCTGTTGATCCGGGTGATGACGGAGGGCGACCGGCTGTTCGAGTACGAGCGGCGCTACCTGAGCGCGGAGGACGTCGGCCGGGTAGGCGGGCCGCAGACCTACGACTGAGGCGGCAGCCGCCCCCGGTGTCCGGTGGGCCCGCTTGCCAGGCGCTGCCCTTCAATCCAGACTGCCGTGAGCGTGAACACGAACGAACTCCTGCAGGCGGCCCGCCTCAACCGTGACTGCTTCTGCATCGGCGCAGACCTGGCGGCGCTGGGCGCGTGGCTGCGCGAGGACCTGGCCAGGCGCGGCTACGACTGGAGCGTCGTCGAGACGCACCCGCACCTGTTCTCGGAACTCGCGGTGTTCGTCTCGCGCCGCCATGTCGAGCGCATGCAGCACCTGATTTCGGCACTGGAGTCGGCCGTCGCGAACCCGGGTTACGTCGCCACCGTGCTGGCGCAGGCGCCGCCAATCGCCCGGATCGCGCCGGCGCAGCGCGGCGTCTTCTTCGGCTACGACTTCCATATCGGACAGGACGATCCCGCGGCGGAGCGCGACCCGCAGCTCATCGAGATCAATACCAATGCCGGCGGCGCACTGCTCAACGTCGAGCTCGGCCGCGCCCAGCGCGCCTGCTGCAAGGAGGTGGAGCACCTGCTGACGGGACCGGGTGACGTGAACACGCTCGAGGCGGACATCGTCGCCATGTTCCGCAACGAGTGGCGGCTGGCGCGCGGCGATGCGCCCCTCGGGCACGTCGCCATCGTCGATGACGATCCGGCTGCGCAGTACCTCTACCCGGAATTCCTGCTGTTTGCGCGGCTGTTCGAGATGCACGGCCTGCGGGCGACGATCGTCGATGCCGCCGCGCTCGAATGGGACGGCGCCGCGCTGCGGCACGAAGGCCGGCGCATCGACCTGGTCTACAACCGTGTTACGGACTTCTACCTCGAGGAGCCGCGGCACGCGGCGCTGCGCGAGGCCTACCTCGCCGACGCGGCCGTCCTGACGCCGTATCCGCGCGCGCACGCCTTGTATGCGGACAAGCGCAACCTCGCGCTGCTGACCGATGCCGACCGGTTGCGCCAGTGGGGCGTGCCGCAGGATGTGGTCGACGGCTTGCTGGCCGGCATCCCGGTGACGCGCGTGGTCGAGGCGGCCGACGCGGAATCACTCTGGGCTCGACGCAAGGGCCTGTTCTTCAAGCCGGCTTGCGGCTTCGGCAGCCGCGGCTCCTATCGCGGCGACAAGCTGACGCGGAAGGTCTTCGCGGAGATCCTGGCCGGGCAGTACGTTGCGCAGGCGATGGTGCCGCCGGGCGAACGCCTGGCCCGCGAGGGCGAGGTGCCGCGCTCGCTCAAGCTCGACCTGCGAAATTACGTCTACGATGGCCGCGTCCAGTTGGTCGCCGCGCGGCTGTACCAGGGCCAGACGACCAACTTCCGCACGGCCGGCGGCGGATTTGCGCCGGTGTTCTACCCGCCCGCGTAAAGGGCGCTTGCCGCGGCCAGCCCGGGCAGGGACGCATCCGGGCAGGTGGCGGCCCGAAGACGGCCGGGCGGCATGCGACGAATCATCGGTCCCCCTCCGGGATCAGTCGGCGGTCCGGTTGCGCTCCGCAGCGCCCGGCCCGTAGCGGAATGGCACCACCGGGTCTCCCGTGCGGCGACCGCCGGGTCGCGGCGACACGCCCGCAAGGAGCTCCCGCAGCAACTGCGGGCTGCGCCGTGCAAATGCGGGGACCCCGGCGGCATCCATCGGCCGCGCAATCAGGAAGCCCTGCCCGCAGACCGGGCCGCAGCCCGACAGCCAGGCCAGTTGCTCGGCCCGCTCGATGCCTTCGACCGTGACGCCGAAGCCCAGGTTGTGGCAGACGCCGATGATCGAACGCGCGAGCGACTCCGCCCGCTGGCTGGCCGGGGCGTCGACGACCAGGCTCTTGTCGATCTTGACGCGCCGCAGCGGCAGGCTCGACAGCGAGGTCAGCGAGGAGTAGCCGGTGCCGAAGTCATCGAGCGCGAGGCCGAGCCCGTCGTCGCGCATGCGCTGCAGGGCTTCCACCGTGGACGCCGACGTCTGGAAGGCCGTTTCGGTGAGCTCCAGCTCGATGGCGTCGGCGGGCAGCGCATGGCGCCTGAGCATCTCGGTCAGCCGCTCGACGAAGCGGTTGTCCAGCAGCTGGTGCACCGACACGTTGATCGCGACGCGGGCGTCGTCGAAGCCGCTGCTGCGCCAGCCCGCGACCGCGGCCGCGGCGTTCTCGAGGGCCCAGTCGCCGATCTCGATGATGAGGCCGGACTGCTCCGCGATCGCAATGAACTCGCTCGCCGGGATGAGCGGGCCGTCGGTCCGCTTCCAGCGCAGCAGCGCCTCGACGACGTCGGTGCTGCCGTCGATGAGGGAGATCTGCGGCTGGAAGACCAGCGCCAGCTCGCCCGCGGAAACGGCACGGCGCAGCGACTGCTCGATGGCAAAGCGCTCTTCCGTGCCTTCGAGCATGGCATGCGAGAAGGTCGAGATGCGATTGCGGCCGAGCGCCTTGGCGCGAAACAGCGCCGCGTCGGCTGCGCGGATGAGGTCGGAGGCGTCGTTCACATGATCCGGCAGCCGCGCGACGCCGATGCTGACGCTGACGAGAATGTCGCGCCCGCCCAGGCTGAGCGGCGCGCGGAAGGCATTGACGATGCGCTCCGCCATGCTCCTGGCCGCTTCAGACGACCCGGCGTCTTCCAGCAGGACCACGAACTCGTCGCCGCCGAGACGGGCGATGAAGCGACGCTCGCCCGCCAGCAGGCGCAGTCGCTCGGCGACGCCGCGCAGCAACATGTCGCCGAAGCTGTGGCCGAAGTTGTCGTTGATGACCTTGAAATTGTCGATGTCCATCGCGATCAGCGCGATGCTGCCGCCATGCTTTGCGACGTCGCGCACGGCGCGCCGCAGGTGGTTGAAGGCGTAGCGGCGATTCGGCAGCCCGCTGAGCGGATCATGGTTGGCGAGATAGCTCAGCCTTCGCGTGCGGGCCCGCACACGGTCCTCGAGCTTGTGCTGATGGCGGGCCACGCTCTCGTTGGCCTCCTCGAGCTGCTCTGCCATCTGGTTGAAGGCCTGGCCGAGCTCGTCGAGCTCGCGCGATCCGCCGTGCGGCACCCGCACCGACTGCCCGCCACTCGCCAGTGCGCGGGTGGCGTGGATCAGGCGCCGGACCGGGCGCGTGACGGCGAGCATGGTCAGCAGCGACGCCAGCAGCGTCACACCCAGCGCCAGGTAGGTCAGCTGGCGGATGGCGAGCTCGGCGGAACGCGTCGCATCCACCGCGCTCCCGGCCGATTCAGCTACCGCACGACTCGCCGGCACCGCGAGGGCCGCGTCAAGCCTCAGCGGCAGCTGCAGGCCGGATTCGGTGAAGCGGCCCCGCAGCGTCTCGATCGTCGCGTCCTGGCGCAGGACGTCTTTGTGCAGCGTCTCGGCGGCGCCGAGGTCCTCCTCGACGAGCTCGAGCCAGGCCCGGCCGGGCGATTTTCCAAGCTCCTCGCTGTGCACCTCCACGGTTGCGCGCAGGCTGCGCGTCGCGGTGCGCAGCGCCGTGTCTTCCGCTTCCGTTCCGGAGACCAGGTAGTCGTTGAAAGCGTTGCGCACCCGGCCGAGCTCGAGTTCGAGTTCCGCGTACGCCCGGCGCGCCAGGGCAGGGTCGGGAAGCTGTACGTCGATGCTGTATGCGGTCGTGATGCGCCGCGTCAGTTGATCGAGCGCGTCGCGAAGGCTGTTCAGGGTGGTCTGGCGCTGCGCGCCGAGGTCGATCAGGGACCAGCCGAGGCGAGTATGTTCCTGGGCCTCGGTCCTGAAGCGGGCGATCTCGGCCGCCGCGCTTGGCTGCAGCGTCGCGTAACTGTCGAGGGTGGCCAGCAAGGCTTCTTCCGCTTCGGTGACCGTCGCCCGACTGGCGTCCGTCGGCGTCCGGACCTCGGCCAGCACCGCCCGGTCGAACGCGGCCACGCGATAAGTCAGCGCGTCGGCCACCCGGGACAGCGGGACCTGCGCGGTCTGCGCGCGCCTCAGCGTCTCGATCGCGGCGTGCATGTCGCGCTGCGCCGCCGCCTGGCCGAGCAGCAGCACCAGGGCGATCGCCGCGAAACCCAGCCCGAGCCGCGCGGCCAGGCTCAGGCGGAAGAACGCGCGGAAGCGACCAGGCGATGAGTCCGTCATGGACGCACTTTAAGCCTGCACAGGCAATCCGCCAAACAAGGGGTGTCGCATTTTCCGGACTGCCTGGGGCCCCTGCGGAGCTACGGTGCCGGCGAACCCGGCGGAAACAGCCACTGCTCACCCTGGTAGACGGTGACGCGCCGCTCGCCGTCGGTATCGGGGCTGTACGGGCGCAGCGCGACGGTGCCGGCGGTCGCAGGTTCGTCGCGATTGCGTCCCGCGGGCTGGCCCGGCTTGATGCACCTCAGGAATTCGCCGCCCAGCTCCGCGACCGTCACCTGTCCCGCTTCACAGTCCAGTTCCGCGGTGAGGCCCCGGTCGAACAGGCCCGACGAGAAACGCAGGGTATGACGCCCGGGTGCCAGCGCCAGCGCGCGCAGCGGTCGCAGCCTGTAGAGGCACTTCTCCGGGGGCTGACCCCAGAAGACCCCGTACCGGCCTCCGGAGCCGCGGCACGCTTCCGGCGAGGCCGGGGGGCGCAGCGGCATCACGTCCCTGGCCAGCAGCAAGCCTTGCCGCTTGCCCTCATCCACCTGCAGGCCGGCGGCGGAGAAACAGATCTCCAGGTCGTCCGCTTCCTCGCGGCGAGTGCCGTCGCAGCCCACCAGCAGGGTGCAGGCCGGTTCCGTGGCGTGCCTGGCAAGGGCCCGCAGATAGTGATCGAGCGACACGGACAAGGTGTCCGGCTTCTCGTGCACGAATTCCAGGTCGCCTGCATGCACGACCAGCGTGGGTTGATCGGGCATCGCCGCCTGCACGTATTCGGACGCCCTGGCGGATACGGAGCCCTCGGCGTCGTAGCTCACCAGCGTGTAGACCTGGAGCTTGTCGCTGAAGGACGGCAGGGGCACGGGGTAAGGCGCGAAAACCACCGCCATGTTCCGCTGCTTGCCCTCCAGGCGATACACCTCGACGCCAAGCGGCTCGTTGGCCAGCCAGGGTTCGCCGAGCAGCGCATGGACGTCGGCCCTGTTGGACCTCCCCGGCACGATTCCCGCGGCCTGCGTCTCAACCAGCTCGATGTCGATCGTCGGCTTGCCGACCTGCACATCCGTGGCGCAGCCCGTGAGGCCCAATGCGAAGACGGCCGGGGGGACGAGCGCGTGCAGGCGCATGCGGAGCCTCTACGGTTGCGGACGACGGAAAAGCCCGGGAACCTGGGCCCCGATTATTGCCAGCCCTGGACCAGGGCCGCGTAGGTAGTTTGTGAAAGGAGGCGGGCAGCTCAGCCTTCGGCGGGTGGCGGCGTTTCTTCCTCTTTCTTCTGCTGGCGGCGCTGCTGCTTCTCTTCGCGCTTCTTCTTCGCGGCCAGTTCCCGCTGCTTCTTCTGGAATGAATAGTTGGGTTTGGCCATGAACTCTCCGCGTGCTATCGATGGATGACGGGTACAAGGATAGTCGATCGGGGACGACGGGGCTTGGCGGCGTTCCGGAACTGCGCCGCCATTTCGATTAGCATGCTGGCCCAGAACACGCGGAGGCCCGCATGGCCAAGCTCCTGCTGACATTCCTGGTCATCTTCGTCGTCATCGTGGCATCCACGCTGGTGGGCCGCTGGCGGAAGCGCAAATAGCCGCCAGGCCCGTACCCCGCGGCCATGAGCGAGTACATCGACTTTCTCAGGGAGCAATTCGCGTCGTTCGGGGCGATCGAGGCGCGCCGCATGTTCGGCGGCTGGGGGATCTACCACCAGGGCCTGATGTTCGCCCTGGTCATCGCCGACACGCTCTACCTGAAGGCGGATCAGGAGCTGGCCCCGCGGTTCCAGGCGCTCGGCCTGGAGCCGTTCCAGTACCCGCGGCGCGAGCGGCTGGTCGCGTTGTCGTTCTACCAGGCGCCGGAGGAGATCTACGACGACCCGGACGAAGCGAAACGCTGGGCCGGCCTGGCCTACGAGGCGGCGTTGCGGGCATCGAAGCGGCGACGGTGAGCGGGGGCGCCCGGCTCGGCCACGGGCAGATCGCCCGGTGGGGCGGCGCGGCGCCACCGAAGGAGGTCAGGAATTTCCACGATGCCGGCGGCCCAAAGTCGGCGAGCTCGCAAGAAAGCACAGGAATATCAGTCGCCTGGGTCTCTTCGGACCGACCTCTGAGGGATACCCCGATTTCAAGTTGCAGTGCACAAATCCGGGTGTCGATTCGTTAGAATTCCCGGCCTCAAGGCTGCGGCGCACATGACTCCCAACGTCAAGCTGAAAGCTGAGCACCCCCGGACGGCC
>DATHZW010000430.1:0-2766 GCA_035458405.1 Steroidobacteraceae bacterium
AACACGCCCGCGATCATGCGTCGCTCGTCCGCTGCCGCCGTTTCCTTCTCGATGATCGAGGCCAGGACCAGCGCCTCGTAGGGGCCGGCAAGGGGAAGGTCCTCCTGGCGACTGGACCACGCGGCCTCGAGTTCGCGGTCCAGCCTGTCGCGAGCCTGCTTCAGGATCTCCAGGTCGCTCGTGCCGCGTGCGAACAGGTAGGTGTCGGGAAACAGCATGCCTTCGGCGCTGCGCCCCATCAGCCCCAGCGCCTCGAGCAGCGCCTGCTCGTCCACCTCCATGAGCGTCGGCACCACGTCGGGGTTGCCTTGCACCGCCGCGAGAGCCTGCCGAAACGTCCAGCCTTCCGGCAGGGTCAGCGAATGCAGCCAGACCCGGCCGGCAACGAACATGTCGAGCATCTGCCGCGGCGTCGTCCCGGGCTCGACCAGATACTCGCCAGCGCGAATCCGGCCCGCAAGTTCCTCGCGCCTGGCTTCCCTGACGAAGCTCTGGGGGTGCTGCAGCAGCCCCTCGGCCGAGAGCGAACTGGCAACAGCCTGCAACGAGCTGCCCGGCGTGATGACGACCGACCGCGCGACTTCGAGCCCCGGCACCGGCTGGTCGAGCCGCTCACGGTCGACGTGACCGAGCCACAGCCAGCCGGCCCCCGCGAGCAGCAGTGCCAGGCACAAGCCGCCCAGCGTCATTCTGATCATTCGTGCTCGAGCCATCGGTTGAATTCCGCGGCCATGGTACCTCGCGGCAGCGCCACACCGTCCAGTTCGCGGGCGGGCCAGGCGCCAACGATTGCATTGGTGACGAATATCTCCGCCGCGCCGGGCAGCTCTTCCGGACGCAGGTCGAGTTCCCGGGCCGTCACGCCCTGTCCCGAGGCCCACTCGAGGACGGCGCGACGCATGACGCCGGCCACGCCGCAGCGATCGACCCGCGGCGTCACGAGTTCGCCCGCCATCAGGGCGAAGAGGTTCGACTGTGTTCCGCAGACCACGTGCCCCGCCTCATCCCGCATCAGGCCTTCGGCAATGGAATCGTCCTGCCATTCAGCCCTGGCCAGGACCTGCTCGAGGCGACCGAGATGCTTGATCCCGGCGAGCCGCGGGTTGCTCGACAGGCGGGTCGTGCAGGTCCGCAGGCGAATGCCCCCGGCAGACTGGCTGCCGCTACGATCGGGCCACGGAAAGCTCGCGACGATCCGGGTTGCTTGCGGGCTCTTCGGCGGCCGATATCCGCGGCCACCGACCCCGCGCGTGACAATCACCTTGACCACCGCGGCAGGCGCACTGGCCACTGCGGCGATCTCCCGCACAATCAGGTCCGGATCCGGAGCGTCCATCAGCAACCGGCGGCAGCCGTCTGCCAGGCGCTCCAGATGGTGCCGGAGCAGTCGCGGGCGGCCCGCGCGGATGGCGATGGTCTCGAACAGGCCGTCGCCGTACTGCAACCCGCGATCCAGCACGTCGAGAGTGTTCCCGGGCCTGCCGTTGACGAGGACGCTCATGCGGGCCGCGCAAAGGCCTGGAGGACGCCTCGCGCCTTGGCGCGTGTTTCGTCCAGCTCCCGCTCCGGTTCGGAGTCGGCCACGATGCCGGCACCTGCGCGCAGCCGCGCGACCCCATCGCTCAGCGTCAGGGTACGAATCAGGATGTTCAGGTCCAGGCTGCCGTCCCGCCCGAGATAGCCCATGGACCCCGTGTAGGCGCCCCTGCCCTCGCCTTCGAGCTCGGCGATCAGCTGCATGCAGCGCACCTTGGGGCAACCGGTGATCGTCCCGCCCGGAAAGAGCGCGCGCAGCACCGCCGCGGGCGTGACATCGCTCCGCAGCCTGCCCCGGACGTTGGAGACGATGTGGTGCACGTGTGCGTAACTCTCTATCAGCATCATCTCGTCCACTTCAACCGAACCCGCCTCGCAGAGCCGCCCCAGGTCGTTGCGCTCCAGGTCGATGAGCATGATGTGCTCTGCACGCTCCTTCGGGTGATCGATCAACTCGCCGATTGCTTCAGCGTCGCCGCCGTTGATGCGTGGGCGCGTTCCCGCGATGGGGCGCGTCTCGATGCGTCGCCCGCGCACGCTGACCAGTCGCTCGGGCGAACTCGAGACGATCGCGAGTTTCCCCAGGTCAGCAATGCCGGAGAAGGGGCCCGGGTTCGCGCGGCGCAGGTGGTGGTAGATGCTCGCCGGCGCGCAGCCCGCGGGCACCGCGCACGTCCAGCCCCGAGACAGGTTCGCCTGGTAGACGTCGCCTGCGGCGATGTGCTCGAGCGCACGGGACACCGCCACGCGGAACCGGTCGGCGTCGTCCTCGCGGACCTGGAACTCGATTGCGGCCGGTTCCGCGGGGGGCCCAAGTTGCGCCAGGTCCGCCGCGATCCGCGCCGCAAAACCGTTGGCCTCCGGCTCGGCCACGGCGACCGTTTCCCCCGTTGCGTGGTCGTGCACGAGCGCCCCGCGCATTCGCCAGGCGAGTGCCTTCAGGCCTTCCGGCGGCGGCGGCAGGCGCAGTTGCGGCTCCACCTCGCCCGCCAGTTCGTAGCCGAGAAACAGGAACCAGCCGCCGGCAAAGGGCCAAGGCGCCGGGGCCTGCGGAGCCCGCGTCGAGGACCACCAGGCGTCCAGCCGTGCCAGGAACCCCGCTTCCGAACCGGGACCCCGAAGTCCCCGCTCGTCGAGAATGAGCCGCTCCCCCGGGGCCCCGAGAAGCAGCGAAAACCGTCCCTGGGAGGTGCCGCTGGCGGCGCTTTCGAGCAGGATGGGATAGCGCCG
>DATHZW010000431.1:0-2369 GCA_035458405.1 Steroidobacteraceae bacterium
CGCTTGCGATTGAGACCAGCACGCCGTTCGCGGCGGCAACCCGGCATGCCGCCTCGTCGAGGTCGAGCCGCTGCGGCTGCGAGTTCAGCTCGAGGAAGCAACCCCGTCCGGCGCAGGCCGCGACTACAGGCTCGAGGTCGAACGCGACCTGCTCGCGCTCGCCGATCAGGCGCGCTGCGGGATGGGCCAGGATCGTGAAGTGCGGATGCTCGATCGCGCGCAGCAGTCGCGTCGTCTGGCGTCGGCGCGACAGGCCGAAGTGGGAATGGACGGCGCCCACGACCAGGTCGAGTGGCGCGAGGGCGTCGTCCGGCAGCGCGAGCGATCCGTCCTCCAGGATGTCGACCTCCATTCCCTTGAGAACCGTCACTCCCTTGTGCGCGCGATTGAAGGCGTCGATTTCCTCGAGTTGCCTTCCGAGCCGCGCTGCGTCGAGGCCGCGGTAGGCGCCGAGGTAGCGGGAATGATCGGTGATCGCGATGTAGGCGAGACCCGCCTCGCCGGCTGCCACGACCATGTCGGCGATCGAGGCCGTGCCGTCGGTTGCCGCGGTGTGCACGTGCAGGTCGCCCCTGAGGTGCCTGCGCTCGACCAGCGCCGGCAGCCGGCCTGCGCGTGCGGCCTCGATTTCGCCGTTGTCTTCCCGCAGTTCCGGCGGTATCCAGGGCAGCCCGACGCTCCCGAAGACGGATTCCTCGTTCCGCCCGGCGATCTGCTCGTCGCCGCGGAACACGCCGTACTCGTTGATCTTCAGTCCGCGACGCTGTCCCATCCGGCGGATGTGGATGTTGTGGGCCTTGCTGCCGGTGAAGTAATGCAGGGCGGCGCCGAAGCTCTTCTGCTGCACGATGCGCAGGTCGACCTGCAGCCCGCTGGCGAGCCGCACGCTGGACTTCGTCTCGCCGGCGGCCAGCACCTCGCGCACCTCATCGTAGCCGGTGAAGGCTTCCATGACGCCGGCTGGCTTGCCGGAGGCGACCAGCAGGTCGATGTCGCCGACCGTTTCGCGTCCGCGCCGGAAGCTGCCGGCGACGGCCAGCCTGGAGACGCCTGGCTGGCGACCGAGGTGGTCAGCCAGTTCCTCGGCGTACTGCCTGGCCGTGGACCGAAGCATCCGCTGGCCGGTTACCGGGTTGGCCAGCGCGGCCGCCAGGCGCGACTCGAGCCTGGGCCCGAAGCCGCGGAGTTCGCGCAGCTTGCCCCGGCCGATCGCCGCCTTGAGTTTCGCGAGGCTGGTGATCCGGAGTTCCCGGCGCAGTTGCCGGACGCGCGCAGGACCGAGTCCCGGCAGGTGCAGCAGGTCCTCGAGTCCTGCCGGCACCTTGCGCTTCAGCTTCTCCAGCGCCTGGCACCTGCCGGTGTCCACGATCTCGCGGATCTTGCCGGCCAGGTCCTTGCCGATACCCGGCAGCTGCGCGAGGTCGCGCCCGGCAGCAATCTGATCCCGCAATTCGCGGGCCTGGGCCCGGACCGTCTGCGCAGCCCGGCGATACGCCCTGATCCGGAAGGGATTGTCCTGCTGCAACTCGAGCAGGTCCGCCATTTCGTCGAATATGGCGGCGATATCGTTGTTGTGAACGGGCATCGTCAACCGTCCGGTGCGCGTAGCCTCCACGCCGATCGACTGCTACCGACATCGTAGATCTGGCGGCACCGGCGCGCGTACGCGATCGACACATCGCGGCGCGGTTGCCATGAAGCGCAGGCCGGCCCTAGGCTTGGGCCTGGCAACCACGGGGCATTCACATGAGCGAAGCAGTCATCATCGACTTCAGGGATCCGGTCGCGGGCGAGGAATCGGCTCCGGAGGCCGGCAGGGTGATCAGCGGCCAGCCGCGCACGGTGGTGCATAACCGCTACGCCGAGCCAAGTGGGCAGTTTTTCGCGGGTGACTGGGGCAGCTCGGTCGGGAAATGGCGTGTGGTCTACGCCGAGCACGAGTTCTGCCACCTGCTCGAGGGCAAGGTCGTCCTGACGTCCGACGCGGGGCGCGAATGGCGCTTCGGCCCGGGCGACGCCTGGGTCATCCCGGCCGGATTCAGCGGGACCTGGGAAACGCTCGAACCGGCCCGCAAGCGTTACGCCATATTCGAGGCGGCCGCGAACTGAAGCCTGCGCGCACCATCATGTTGCATGAATCCGCAATCCGGCCTCTTCATGCTGCGCTCCGGGCGATGCCTGGCAGCCTAAGTCCTTGATTCCCGGCAGCAGCCCATGCTTGTATGCGTGGCACGACAGGTGCATATTATCAGTGGTATGTCGCAGCGTAGTTTGTTGCGGGTAAGCAACAAAAGCTTGCGCCGTCCTTGTCCGCATCGCGGCCTGGGGCAGGCATCTGGCGCAAGCGGTCGGGACCCGCAGTGCTGCCG
>DATHZW010000432.1:0-4594 GCA_035458405.1 Steroidobacteraceae bacterium
CCTGCTCGCCGACCGTGACCGGCGCGACCAGCATCGCGCCCGAGCCGATGAACGCCCCGTCACCGATCACGGTCCGGTGCTTGTTGGCCCCGTCGTAGTTGCAGGTCACCGTGCCGGCGCCGACGTTCACCTTCACGCCGACGGTGGTGTCACCGAGGTAGGTCAGGTGGTTGGCCTTGCTGCCCTCGCCGATCTGGCTGTTCTTCACCTCGACGAAATTGCCGAGGTGCACGCCGTTCGCCAGCCGGTTCCCCGGGCGCATGCGGGCGAACGGACCGATGCTGCAGCCATCGCCGATGACGCTCTGCTCCAGCACGCAATTGGCGTTCACGACCGTTCCCGCGCCGATCTCGCAGTCGCGAATGACGACATTGGGGCCGATGCGTACCCGGTCGCCGAGCCTGATCCGGCCTTCGAGGATCACGTTGACGTCGAGCTGCACGTCGCGGCCGTGTTCGACCTCGCCGCGCACGTCGAGGCGCGCCGGGTCCACCACGGTGACACCCGCGAGCATCAGCGCCTCCGCGCGCAGCCGTCGATGTTCGGCCTCGACCTGGGCGAGTTGCAGCTTGTCGTTCACGCCGAGCACCTCCGCTGCGGACGGAGCCAGCACCGCCTCGACCCACACGCCGTCCTTGACGGCCAGCGCGACCACGTCGGTGAGGTAGTACTCGCCCTGCGCATTGTCGTTGGATAGTTGCGACAGCCAGCCCTTCAGCCGGCCCGCCCCCACGGCCATCAAGCCCGTGTTGACCTCGTCGACCGCCTGCTCCTTCCGGTTCGCGTCCTTCTGCTCGACGATCCTGTAGACGCTGCCGGCCGTGTCCCGCAGCACGCGGCCATAGCCCGCGGGATCCGCCAGCCTGACCGAGAGGATCGCCAGCTTGTCGCTGCCACAGTCCAGCAGCCCGCGAAGGGTCGCCGCCCGCGTCAGCGGCACGTCGCCGTACAGCACCAGCACCGTATGATCGTCGGGAATGCCGGGCGCGGCCTGCATGACCGCGTGCCCGGTACCGTGTTGCTCGGCCTGCAGCACCCAGCTGACCGGCTGACCGGCCAGCGCTTCGCGCACCTGCCCGCCGCCGTGGCCATAGACGACGTGGATGGCGGCCGGGTCGAGTTCCCGCGCACAGCGAATCACGTGCTCGAGCATCGGGCGGCCGGCCAGCGGCTGCAGGACCTTGGGCAGGTCGCTCTTCATGCGCTTGCCCTGGCCGGCGGCCAGGATCACGACGGACAACGGCATTCGGCAGGCCTCCGGGATCGGGGACAGTTTACCGATTTCGGTCCGCAGCGCCGCAGGCCGGCGGGGCGGGATGCCGAAAATCGGTAAACCGTCCCCGAATTCCGCTGGCAGTCACCTAGTTGCGCTTCAGCTTGCGCAGCTTCTCGATCGCCTTCAGCTGGGCCGCGGCGCGGGCCAGTTCGGCCTGGGCCTCGGCAACCTCGATGGCGCCGGTGCGGTCCTTCAGCGCTTCCTCGGCCCTTTGCTTGGCCGACAGCGCGGCCGCTTCGTCCAGGTCCTTGGCGCGCGCCGCCGTGTCGGCCAGCACGGTCACCAGGTGCGGCTGGATCTCGAGCGCACCGCCGCCGATCCAGAACCACAGTTCCTCGCCGCCGCCCGCCGGCTTCACCCGTACTTCGCCGGCCTTGAGCGTCGTCAGCAGCGGCGCGTGGCGGGGCGCGATGCCGATTTCACCCTGCGACGCCGGCACGAACACCATTTCGGCCGAGCCGGAATGGATCTGGCCCTCGGCGCTGACGATGTCTACGTGGATGGTATTGGCCATGGTTTTCCTCGGCAGGGCGGATAGCGGTCAGCGGATGGCGGATAGCGAAGAACACGTCTTCAGTGCACCAGCTCCGACTGACCTCACTTTCTGCCCTTTCCTTTCTATCCGCTATCCGCTAGTCACTATCCGCTGTGTCTTCAGGTCAGCGTCTTCGCCTTCTCCACCGCCTCTTCGATCGTGCCGACCATGTAGAACGCCTGCTCGGGCAGGTGGTCGTACTCGCCGGCGATGATGCCCTTGAAGCCGCGGATCGTCTCCTTCAGCGAGACGTACTTGCCCGGGCTGCCGGTGAACACCTCGGCGACGTGGAACGGCTGCGACAGGAAGCGCTGGATCTTGCGCGCGCGGTACACGGTGAGCTTGTCCTCTTCCGACAGCTCGTCCATGCCCAGGATCGCGATGATGTCCTGCAGCTCCTTGTAACGCTGCAGGATCGCCTGGACGCCGCGCGCCGTCTCGTAGTGCTCTTCGCCGATGACCAGCGGGTCGAGCTGGCGGCTGGTCGAGTCCAGCGGATCCACCGCCGGGTAGATGCCCAGGGACGCGATCTGCCGGGACAGCACGACGGTCGCGTCGAGATGCGCGAAGGTGGTGGCCGGCGACGGGTCGGTCAGGTCGTCCGCCGGGACGTACACGGCCTGGATCGACGTGATCGAGCCGGTCTTGGTGGAAGTGATGCGCTCCTGGAGCACGCCCATTTCCTCGGCCAGCGTCGGCTGGTAGCCCACCGCCGAGGGCATGCGGCCCAGCAGCGCGGACACCTCGGTGCCGGCCAGCGTGTAGCGGTAGATGTTGTCGATGAACAGCAGCACGTCACGGCCCTTGCCGGAGGCCTGCTTCTGGTCACGGAAATACTCCGCCATGGTCAGGCCGGTCAGGCCGACGCGCAGGCGGCAGCCCGGCGGCTCGTTCATCTGGCCGTAGACCATCGCCACCTTGGAGTTCGCCAGGTCCTTGGCGTCGATGACGCCCGACTCCCTCATCTCGTGGTAGAAGTCGTTGCCCTCGCGGGTCCGCTCACCGACTCCGGCGAACACCGACAGTCCGGAGTGCGCCTTCGCGATGTTGTTGATGAGTTCGAGCATGTTGACGGTCTTGCCGACGCCGGCACCGCCGAACAGGCCGATCTTGCCGCCCTTGGCGAAGGGCACCAGCAGGTCGATGACCTTGATGCCGGTCTCGAGCAGGTCCTGGCCGCCGGCCTGGTCCTCGTACGACGGCGCGGGGCGGTGGATCGGCAGGAACTCCGTCGTCTGGATCGGGCCGCCCTCGTCCTGCGGCTTGCCGAGGACGTCCATGATGCGGCCGAGCGTGCCGACGCCGACCGGTACCATGATCGGCGCCCCGGTGCCGTTGACCGGCAGGCCGCGCTTGAGGCCCTCGGTCGAGCCCATCGCGATCGTGCGCACGATGCCGTCGCCGAGCTGCTGCTGCACCTCGAGCGTGATGTCCTGCTCCTCCAGCTTCAGCGCCTCGTAGATGTGCGGGATGCCTTCCCGCGGAAATTCCACGTCGATCACCGAGCCGATGATTTGCACGATCTTGCCGGTTGCCATTGTCGAAACCTCTGCTAGTAACTCTTCGTGAGTCGTGAGCCGTGAGCCGTGAGTCGCAAGAAATATTCCTGCGCCTCTGCCGAGTCACCACTCACCACTCACCACTCACAATCGTCAAACTGCCGCCGCGCCGCCGACGATCTCCGAGATTTCCTTGGTGATCGCGGCCTGGCGGGCCTTGTTGTAGATGAGCTGCAGCTCCTCGATGAGCTTGCCCGCGTTGTCCGTCGCGCTCTTCATCGCCACCATGCGTGCCGCCATCTCGCAGCCGACGTTCTCGACCACGGCCTGGTAGGCCTGCGACTCCACGTAGCGCATCATGTAGCCGTCGAGCAGCTCCGAGGCGCTCGGCTCGTAGATGTAGTCCCAGCGCTCCTGCAGCTCCGACGCGTCCACCGTCTCCGCCGGCAGCAGCACGCGCTCCTCGGCCTTCTGGGTCATGGTGTTGACGAAGTTGCTGCTGATCAGCGACACCCGGTCGATCCTGCCGTCGCGGTACATGTCCAGCATCGCCTTCACCGGCCCGATCAGGTCGGCCAGGTGCGGCTTGTCGCCGAGATGCGCGACGCTGGCCGCGACCGGCAGCTTCAGCCGGCGGAAGAACTGCATGCTCTTGGAGCCGATCAGACAGAGGTGGACCTCGCAGCCCTTGCTCTGCCACTCGCGCACGACCATCAGCGTCTGCTTGAAGACGTTGATGTTGAGCGAGCCGCACAGCCCGCGGTCCGAACTGACCACGATGATGCCGACCGACTTGACCTCGCGCTCCACCAGGAACGGGTGGTGGTAGTCCGGGTTGGCGAGGCGGATGTGCCCGATGACCGTGCGGATCTTCTCCGCGTAGGGTCGTGCCG
This sequence comes from Steroidobacteraceae bacterium, assembly GCA_035458405.1. Lineage (GTDB taxonomy): Bacteria > Pseudomonadota > Gammaproteobacteria > Steroidobacterales > Steroidobacteraceae > SG8-30. The sequence goes on from DATHZW010000432.1 coordinate 4,204, forward strand.
CCCGCATGCGCTCCTGGGCGCGGCGCATCTTGCTCGCAGCGACCATTTCCATGGCCTTGGTGATCTTCTGCGTGCTCTTGATGCTCGCGATCTTGGTGCGGATTTCTTTTGCGCCGGCCATTTGATGTCATCAGCGGATGGCGGATGGCGGATGGCGGATGGCCGGAGGGCCGTTCCGCAAACCACTGTTCTCACCTCAACCCGCTAGCGCCTCCTCTTCTCTGCCTATCCGCTATCCGCCAGTCACTATCCGCTCAGTACGCCCCCGTCGCCACGAAGTCGTCGCAGCACTTCTTCAGCGCCGCGTCGACTTCCTTGGAGAGTTCCGGCTTCTCGTTGATCTGCTTCAACAGCTCGCCTTAGTTGGTCTTGGCGAAGGCCTGCAGGGCCA
>DATHZW010000433.1:0-2363 GCA_035458405.1 Steroidobacteraceae bacterium
TCCGCTATCCGCTATCCGCTATCCGCTATCCGCTATCCACCATCCACTAACCCACATGTCTTCCCCGACCCCCGACCTCTTCGACTCCCCCGCAGCCCCATCGGCGGCTCATGCGGGCCTGACGCTCGTGCCGCCCGGGCCGGAAGGCGCGGCACGGAGGTGGGCGCGCGAGCTGTGGCTTTGCGTGTTCCTGCCGCGCCTGCCGCTCGAGGCGCTCGCCACTGGCGAGGCGGAGCCCGCTCGCGAGATCTGCGTCGTGGAAGGGACGGGTTCGAAGCAACGCCTTGCCGCGGTCAGCGACGCCGCGGCGCGTCGCGGCGTCGCGCCGGGACAGGGACTCAATGCCGCGCTGGCGCTCTGGCCGGACCTGGAACTGCTCGAGCGGCAACCGGCCGCGGAGGCCGCGATGCTGCAACGCCTGGCGCGCTGGGGGACCCAGTTCACGCCGCTGGTGAGCGCCGAGCCGCCACAAGCGCTGCTGGCCGAGGTGCGAGGCAGCCTCGGCCTGTTCGGCGGAGCAAGGGCCCTGCGCGGCCGGGCCGCACGGGAACTGGAGGATCTCGGCTTGCAGGCCGTCGTGACGCTTGCGCCGACCCCGCGGGCGGCCTTGTGGCTGGCGCGCGCGGGCCGCGATATCGGGGTGGAATCCCTGGACGAGTTGCCCGCGCTCGCCTCGCGTCTGCCGCTTGCCTGCCTCGATTGGCCGCCGGCCGTGACGCAGACGCTGGCCACGCTGGGGACGCGCACGATCGCCGACCTCGCGCGACTGCCCCGCGACGGGTTCGCACGGCGCTTCGGTCCGGCGTTGCTCGACGAACTCGACGAGGGCTTCGGGCGCCGGCCGCAGCCGCGGCGCCGTGCGGTGCTGCCGGAACGCTTTGACGACCACCTCGAGCTGCCGGTGGAGAGCGCGTCGGCCAGGCTCATCGAGATCGCGCTCGAACGGCTTCTCGAGCGCCTGCAGGCTTTCCTGCGCAGCCGTGCCGCGGGGATCCGCGGCCTGGCGATCGAGTTCAGGCATCGCAGCATGCCGGTCACGCGACTCAGGCTCGGCCTGGCGCGACCGGGCGGTGACGGTCGCCACCTGCGGGTCCTGCTACGGGAGCGGCTGTCGCGCCTGCCGCTGCCGGCGCCCGTGCTGTCGCTGCGCATGCGCTCCTCGGCCATCACGCCGCTCGACCTGCGTCCCGGGGCCCTGGCGGTCGAGACGGGACGGGACGTCGACCCGGAAGCCGCCACGCGGCTGCTGGAGCGCCTGCGTGCGCGGCTTGGCGGCGACGCGGTGTTCAGCGTCTGCCGGGTGCCGGAGCACCGCCCCGAGCTCGCCTGGCGCGTTGCCGAGCCGACGCTGGCCTGGCCGGGTAGCGCGGCCGTGGTCCCCGTAGCGAGCGAGTTTCCCCCGAGCGAGCGCAGTGGGACCCGGACGCGGGTGGCCCGGCCACGCAGTGATGCAGCGGCGCGCCTGATGGTGGAGGCGCCGTTGGCGCCGCGCCCGCTGTGGATGCTGGCCGACCCGCAACGCCTGCAGGATCGTGACGGGGCGCCGTGGCACGACGGCAGCCCGCTCGACCTGGCCAGCGGGCCTGAGCGTATCGAGACCGGCTGGTGGGACGGGCGCGACGTTCGTCGCGATTACTACGTCGCGGCCGCGCGGAGCGGGGTGCGCCTGTGGGTCTATCGTGAGCGCGCTCGTGAGGGCGGCTGGTGGCTGCACGGCGTGTTCGGCTGATGTCCTATGCCGAGCTGCACTGCCTGAGCAACTTCACCTTCCTGCGCGGCGCCTCGCACCCGGAGGAACTCGTCGCGCGTGCCGTGGAACTCGGTTACGCGGCGCTTGCCCTCACTGATGAATGCTCGATGGCCGGCGCCGTGCGCGCCCACGTCGCGGCAAAGGAACACGGCCTGCCGCTGATCCTGGGCAGCGAACTCACCCTTGCGGACGGTCTGCGCGTCGTCTGCCTGGCGACCTCCCGGGCCGGCTACGCGGCGCTCTGCAGGCTGATTACCCGGGGCAGGCGGGCGGCCCCCAAGGGCGGCTACGCGCTCGACCGGGCCGAGCTCGAGGCCGCCCCCGAGGCTTGCCTGCTGTTGTGGCTGCCCGGGGCCGAGCCCGATCCGGCCGCCGGCGCCTGGCTTCGGGAGCGCTTCGAAGGACGGCTGTGGCTGGGGGTCGAACTGCCCGCCGGCGGCGACGATCGCGGACGCCTGGCCCGGCTCATGTCGCTGGCGGACGGTCTTCGGCTGCCGGCCGTCGCCAGTGGAAACGTGCACATGCACCTGCGCCGCCGCCGCGCACTGCAGGACACGCTGACCGCCATCCGCCACCGGGTCGCGCTCAAGGATGCCGGCTTCGCGCTCGCCGC
>DATHZW010000434.1:0-4408 GCA_035458405.1 Steroidobacteraceae bacterium
TCGGTGCTGGACGCCGCGTCCTGCCAGGCGGACGTCGAATGGCGCCTCCGGTACGTCGCTGCCGCCGGCCGTGAAGACCGTTTCAAGCCTCGGGCGCGTCGCGACATCTGAACGAAGGCCACCGGCCGGCACGGACCGGCCACACCCAGGGAGCGTTGCCGTGAACCTTACCGAGAGATCGCTGGCGAGCCCATTCGCGGTTGCTGTCGGTGTCGGCCTGATCGCGGTCATCGGCCTGGTCAGCCTGGTGCGCCTGCCGGTGCAGCTGTTTCCGAACATCGAGGAGCCGCAGGTCTCGATCCAGACCGGCTGGCGGGCCGCCGCGCCGGCGGAGGTCGAATCGCAGCTGATCGAGCCGCAGGAACGGGCGCTGCGCGGCCTGCCGGGGCTCGAGGAAATCAACTCGTTCGCGCGGCCGGGCGGCGCGAACCTGAACCTGCGGTTCGCCGTCGGCACCGACATGCCGCGCACGCTGGTGGACGTCATCGGCCGCATGAACCAGCTGCCGCCGCTGCCGCGCGACGCGGATGCGCCGGCCATCTCGCTCGGCGGCGACGGTGGCCAGGGTGCCAACGACACGCTGTCCTGGTTCTTCGTGCAACTCAAGCCCGGCACGCCGGGGCCCGTCGAGGACTACCGGCGCGAGGTTGAGGAGTTGCTGCGGGCGCGCCTCGAGGCGGTGCCCGGGGTGGGCACCGTGAACTTCCTCGCCGGCGCCCCGGACGAATTGCGTATCGCCTTCGATCCATACCGCGCCGCGGAGCTCGGCATACCGATCCCGGCGGTGGTCGGGCTCGCCGGGTCCGCCGACGACGTGTCTGCGGGCTTCGCCGACCTCGGCAGCCGGCAGTACACGCTGCGCTTCGCGGGCCGCTACGAGATCGCGGAGTTCGGCGAGCTGATCCTGGCCTGGCGCGACGGCCGCCCCGTGCGCCTGATGGACGTCGCGACCATCGACGTCGTCCGCGGTGACCGCACTTCGCTGGTCGTGCAGAACGGCAACCCGGCGATCGGCGTGCAGATCCTGAAGGAGAGCGGGGCCGACGTGCTGACGACGCTGGAGGCGGTGAAGGAGGAGATCGCGACGCTGCGCGACGGGCCGCTCGCCGAGATGGGCCTCGCCATCGAGCAGTCCTTCGACCCGTCGGTGTTCATCAACCGTGCGATCGGCATGGTCGCGGGCAACCTGATGCTCGGCGTGCTGCTGGCCGTGGGCGTCCTGTGGCTGTTCCTGCGCCAGCTGCGCGCCACGCTGCTCGTCGGGCTGGCCATCCCGGTCTGCGTCCTGACGACGCTGGCCGTGCTGCTGGCGACCGGCCGGACGTTGAACGTCATCTCGATCGCCGGCATCGCCTTCGCGGTCGGCATGACGCTCGACTCGGCCATCGTCGTGCTCGAGAACATCGTGGCGCGTCGCGAGCACGGCATGCAGCCGGCGGAGGCGGCGCTCGCGGGAGCACGCCAGGTGTGGCCGGCGTTGCTGGCGTCGACGATCACGACCGTGATCGTCTTCCTGCCGGTGCTGTTCATGCGCAACACCGAGGGGCAGCTGTTCGCCGACCTGGCCATGACGATCGCGGTGGCCGTGGCCGTCTCCCTCGTCACGGCCATGACCGTGCTGCCGACCGCGGCCGCGCGCTGGTTGATGCCGAATCTGAAGACCCGGCCGGAGCGGCCGTGGACGAGGCTCATCGCGGACCGGGTGACGGCGCTCACGGACGGCCGCCGCCGCCGCCTCGCGGTGATCGGCGCGCTGCTCGCCGGGGCGGCCGGGCTGGCCTGGGCGCTGCTGCCGCCGCTCGATTACCTGCCGCCCGTGCGCCGCAACGCCGTGGACGGGTTCTTCCAGTTTCCGCCGGGCATGAACATGGAGGCGATCGAGGCGGAGGTCGTGCAGCCGATCATCGCGCGCCTCGGCCCGTACATGAAAGGCGAGCGGGAGCCGGCCCTGCTGAACTACTACGTGCTGGTCTTCCCGCGCGGCGGGGCGATCGGCGTCAGGTCGCGCGATCCTTCGCGCATCGGCGAGCTCGCGGCGCTGGTCCGCGACGAGATCACCGTCGGCTTCCCGGACGTGCGCGTGTTCTCGCAGCAGGGCAACCTGGTCGGCGGCTTCGGCGACGGGCGCAACATCGAGGTGCGGCTGCAGTCCGCCGACTACGAGGCACTCCTGCCGGCGGCACGCGACGCGCAGAACCTGCTGCTGGAGCGCCTGCCCGGCGCGCAGGTGCAGTCCTTCCAGGCCCTGGAACTGGCGGAGCCCGAGTTGCGCCTGCACCCGGACGACCGCCGCCTCAACGAAGTGGGCTGGACCAGGGCGGACGCCGGCACGGTCGTGCGCGCGCTCGGCGCCGGCGTGTGGGTCGGCGAGCACTTCGACGGCGAGCGCCGGCTCGACATGATCCTCAGGGCCGACGGCTGGGACAGCCCCGAAGCGCTGGCCGCCGTCCCGGTCGCCACGCCGTCCGGCCTGGTCGTACCGCTCGGCGAACTGGTGGCGATCGAGCCGACCGTCGCGGTGGGGAGCGTGCGCCGCGTGGACGGCCGGCGCACGGTCGGGCTGAACGTCGTCCCGCCGCCCGGCATGTCGCTGCAGCAGGCGATAGACTTCCTCGAATCCGACGTCGGCCCCGACCTGCGGGCGCTGCTGCCGCCCGACGGGGCGATCCGCTACGCGGGCGATGCCGGCAGCCTGGCGACCGCGCTGGCCGACATGCGCGGCAACCTCGGGCTGGCGCTGCTCGTGCTCTTCCTGCTGATGGCGGCGCTGTTCCGCTCGCCCAGGGACAGCCTGCTGATCATGCTGACCGTGCCGCTCGCGGGGCTCGGCGGGGTGCTGGGCATCCGTGCGCTCAACCTGTTCACCTACCAGACGCTCGACCTGCTGACCATGGTCGGCTTCGTGATCCTCATGGGACTGGTCGTCAACAACGCGATCCTGCTCGTGGACCGGACCCGCCATGGCGAGCGCGACGGCCTGCCGCGCCGCGAGGCGGTGCGGATGGCGCTGACCGAGCGTACCCGGCCGATCGTGATGACCTCGCTGACGACCCTGTTCGGGCTGCTGCCGCTCGTGCTCTCGCCCGGCCAGGGCACGGCGCTGTACCGGGGGCTGGCAACGGTCATCGCCGGCGGGATGACCCTGAACACCGTATTCATGCTGGTGCTGCTGCCGGCGCTGTTGCGCCTGGGCGAGGCCGCACCGGTTCCGGCCGCGACCGCCGAGAGGCCCGCCGTGCCGGGGATGATCCAGGAGGCAGCGTGATGAAGACGAACCGGACAACGATGATCGGAAGGACGGCGGCCGTCGCCACGGTCGCGACGCTGGCGGTGCTGGCCGGAACCGCACAGGGCCAGGCGGGGTCGCCGCCGGCGCCCGTGTCGGTCGCGCAGGCGGCCGCGGGCCGGGTGGTGCCGGCCTCGATGGCGACCGGGACCGTGATAAGCCGCAACGACGCCCGGCTGGCGGCGGAAGTCGCCGGGGTGCTGACCTGGGTGGCGGAGCCGGGCACCCGTGTGGCGCGCGGCGCGGCGCTGGCCCGCATCGACACCGCCACGCTGGAACTGCAGCTGCGCGAGGACGAGGCCCAGCTCAGGCGGCTGACGGCGAACGTCGAGCTCCTGGACACGCAACTCGAGCGGCTTACCGCGCTGGGCGCGGGAATCGCCTCGCGCAGCCAGATCGACGAGGCCCGGGCGCGCGCGGCGATGGCGCGCCAGGAACAGGAACAGGCCCGCGTCGCGCGCGACCGCACCGGGCACCTGATCGCACGCGCGGTGATCCGCGCGCCGTTCCCGGGGCACGTGGTCGAACGGATCCACCAGCGCGGCGAGTACGTGGGCCCGGGGGTCGAGGTCCTGCGCCTCACCGACACCGAGAACGTCGAAGTCGTCGCCCGGGCGCCGGTGGCGCGGGCGGCAAGCCTGGCGGTCGGCCAGAGCGTGATCGTGCACAGCGACGCCCGTGCGTCGTCCGGGCTGATCCGGGCGATCGTACCGGTCGGGGACGACCGCTCACGGCTGCTCGAGCTGCGCGTCGCGCTCCCGGAGGAGCCCTGGGCGATCGGTGCCGCGGTCCGCGTCGAGTTGCACGGGATGGCGTCGGCCGGCGGGCAGATCGTCGTCGTTCCGCGCGACGCGGTCATCGTCCGCGCCAGCGGGGCGTACGTGTTCCGCATCGGCGCGGACGACCTGGCCGAGCGCGTCGCCGTGACACTCGGCAAGGGCGACGCCCGGCGGATCGAGGTCCTGAACGGGCTGTCGGCGGGCGACCGCATCGTGGTGCGGGGCGGCGAGCGGCTGAATCCGGGACAGTCGGTGCGGGTCGCCGCGGTCGCGGCGGCGGCGCTGGGCACGTAGGCCGCGCCATGTCCGGGACCCGCCACGGCACAACCGCGCCGCGACCGCG
>DATHZW010000435.1:0-3814 GCA_035458405.1 Steroidobacteraceae bacterium
ACCCCTGACCTGCTCAACCCGGCGCACGGACTGGATTGCGGACCGGCGCTTGACTACCCTGTGCCCGTCGCCGCCAGCGGCGGACGGCACCCAGGCAAACTTACGCAGGTAGCACTTCATGAAGGACACGAGTTCAATTTCCCGCCGGACCCGCATGCTGGCGCTGGGCGCCGCCGGCGCCGCCGCCCTGTGCCTGGCCGCACCGGGCCTCGCCGAACAGGCCGGCAAGAGCCAGCCGACCAAGGCCGAGCGCACGATCAAATATCGCCAATCCGCCCTGTACCTGCTCAGCTGGAACATCGGACCCATCGCCGCGATGGTCAAGGGCGACATTCCCTTCGACGCGAAGGAGGCCGAGCTCAGGGCGACACGCCTGGCCCAGATTGCGCCGATGATCGCCGAAGGCTTCCCCGCCGACTCGCAGACGGGTGCGCCAACCAAGGCCAAGCCGGAGATCTGGCAGAACATGGACGACTTCAGGTCCAAGGCCGCCGCGCTGGAGCAGGCGACGGCCAGGTTGGCCGAGGCGGCGAGCAGCGGCGACCCCAAGCTCGTCGCCGCGGGCCTGGGCGAGGTAGGCGGCGCCTGCAAGGCCTGCCACGACAAGTACAAGGCCGACTGACAAGCCGGCCCTTGCCCGGGACCGCGAAGCCAGGGACGGCGCCACCGTCCCGCTGGGCGTGGTCGTTCAGTAAGGCGACATCGACGCTGGCGGGGCGGTCGCGATGACCCGCCACAGCAGCCCCGCCGCGACCAGCACGAGCGTGATCGCAAGCCAGACCCGCTGGTTGCCGATCCCGGCCTGCGGCGGGACCTGCGAGGCCGGCTTGCGGCCGGTCAGCATGGGGCGCAGCAGGTCGCGGCGCCCGATGAACTGGTAGTACGCGATCGCCGCGAGGTGCAGGCCTATGAGCGCCAGCAACCAGTCGAAATTGCCCTTGTGCAGCCCGGTCAGCCGGTCGCTCTGCGCATCGCTCACGTAGCCGTAGAGTGGCCCGGAGTTGAAGATGTCGTCGTTGGCAAACAGCCCGGTGACCGCCTGCAGCAACAGCAGCGCGAGCATCGCCACCACGGACAGGCCGCCCAGGGGATTGTGGCCAACGCTGGCCGCAGCCCCCGCGGCAAGGCCCCGGAGGTAGTCGAGCGTCGCGCGCGGTCCGCGAAGGAAACTCGCGAAGCGGGCGTGCATCGGCCCGACGAATCCCCAGGCGATGCGGAAGCAGACCAGCACCAGGGTCGTGTAGCCGATTCTCGCGTGCCATGCGAACCACGGCGTGCCGAGTTCGTGGGTCAGCCAGCTGCCGGCCACACAGGCGGCGAGCAACCAGTGGAAGAACCTGAGCGGCAGGTCCCAGACCAGCCGTGTCTCCGTGTCCCTGCCCTGCATGCCTCCGCCTCCTTGGCCGGAATTCTAGCAACCATCCAGCCGTCGCGGATTCGCGGGTAAACTGCGCGCCCATGACGTCGGGACCCATCCCATGAAGATCCGTGAGCAGGACCTGCCGCGGGGGCCGGCTACGGTCTTCCGCCGGCTTGCGGCGCTCGTCTACGACGGGCTGCTGCTGCTGGCGGTGCTGTTCCTGGGCACGCTGCTCCTGTTGCCGTTCACCGGTGGCGAGTCGATAACGCCGCAGGATTCGGGCGCCTGGGCGTATGCGTATCGCGGCTGGGTCGCCCTGCTCACACTGGGCTTCTTCGGCGTGTCCTGGACGCGTCGCGGCCAGACGCTCGGCATGATGTCCTGGAAGATCCGCCTCCTGAAGGACAGCGGCGGCCTGCCCGGCTGGGAGGACGCGGGCATCCGGCTGCTCTCGGGTGCGATCCTGCTGCTGTGCGCCGTGCTGGGCCTGGTGGCGGTCGTACGCCCGCAGCAGTCGCCACTCGGACACTGGGCGGCAACGCTGCTGCTGCCAGCCGTCGCGAATTACCTCTGGATGCTCTTCGATCCCGGGTCCCGCAGCCTGCAGGACCGGCTGACCGGCTGTCGCGTCGTGCGGATCGGCTGAATCAGCGCGCCCGCCAGACGGCGGCCGCAGTGACCGCGGCCAGCAGCACGGTGGGTCCCCACCCGGCAATGACCGGGCTGAGGTTGTAGACCTGACCGCTGTTCTCCAGCGTCCGGTTGATCAGGAAGAACAGCACGCCCACGAGGATGCCCGCCACCGTTCGTGCCCCGGCGCCGGAGGAACGCAATGGGCCGAAGGCGAAGGGAACGGCCAGCATGCAGACGAGCACGACCGCGGAGGTGCGGGCCGCCCGCGACCAGAGTGCAATCTCGTAGGCGCCCGACTCGAGGCTGTTGGCCTTGAGGTGCCGCACGTATTCGTACAGGCCGCGAACCGGCAGCGCCGAAGGCGAAACCACCGCGAGCCCGAGGAACTCCCGGTTGATGTCGACTTCGATGTCGCGCCTGGGGCTGCGGTCGGCCGCCACGCCGTCAGCGCCGAGCCGCGTCTCCGCATAGTTCTCGAACCGCCAGGTGCGTCCCGTCTCGTAGGTGGCGGTGTCGGCCCGGCCGACCAGGGTGAGCCGTCGAGCCGGGTCGAATTCGAACACGTAGACGCCGCCGAACATGTTCTGCGCCGTCTGCTGCTGGATGTTCACGAAACGCGAACCGTCCTTGACCCAGGAGCTCTTGTTGCCGGCCGCGTTGTACTCGGCGAACTTGCTGAAGATCTTCAGCTGGCGCGCGTACTGGTCGGTGGGCGGGGCAATGTACTCGCCGAGCACCCACATGAAACCCATGAGCACCGCGCCCGCGATCCCGGCGCTGCCGGCCAGGCGAACGGTCGAGACTCCCGCCGCCCGCATGACGGTCAGTTCGCTGTCTCGCGCCAGCGTGCCGAGGCCGAGGATGGCGCCGATCAGCGCCGCGATAGGCAGGCTCTCGAACAGCTGCTGGGGACGCGAGAGGGCGGTGAATACGAACGCGTTGCCAACGTCGTAGGAGCCCACGCCGATGTCGTCCTGCTGGCCGATGAAGGTGAACAACGAGGCCAGCACCAACAGGACCCCGGTGACCATCAACGTGTACAGCAACACCGTCCTGGCGATGTAGCGGTCGAGTATCGTCATCGAGCATACCTGCGCAGGATCATCGGGATGGGGCTCTGGCGGTGCAGCAGGTACAGGGCGAACGCAGCCAGCAGGACGTGCACCCACCAGACGCCGAGCCGGGGATCTATCTGTCCCTTCTCGACCCAGACCCGGGCAGCTGAGATCAGGTTCGAATAGAAGAAGTAGACCAGGATGGCGAGAGCCACCCGCGCGTAGCGCCCCTCGCGCGGCCTGAGGGCCGAGAGCGGCACCGCCAGCAGTGCCAGCACGAGCACCATCACGGGCAGCGAGACCCGCCACTGCAGCTCGGAGAGATCCACAGGATCGTCGGAAGCCATCAGCATCGCCGTCGACTTGGCCTCGGGACGCAGCCTGCCGGCATCAGGATCCGGGATCCGCACCGGAATCCCGTGCTCTGCAAATCGCAGCTTGCGGAAGGTCGGTTCGCCGGGCGTGCCTTCGTAGCGTTCGCCGTCGTAGAGAACCACCACGTGCAGGCGGCCGCCTTCCTCGATACGGTGCACAGCGCGACCCGCGACCGCGATCTCCACCCTGTCCCCCTCGCGGCGCTCGAGGAAGACGTTGTAGAGGACACCGGCGGCGTCGGCGCGTTCGGCGTAGAAAACGGCAGTTCCTCCCGCGAAGCTGCGGAACTTGCCGGGCTCCAGCTGCCCGAACTGCGCGTCGCGCAGCGCCTCGCGCTTCAGGTCCTGTGCCCTGCCGTAAGCAGCCGGCGAAACGTCGAATGCCAGCCAGG
>DATHZW010000436.1:0-2187 GCA_035458405.1 Steroidobacteraceae bacterium
TCATCCTGGATCGCAACGGCCGGCCGGTCGCCGCAGCGGGCTCGCCCGGCGGCAATGCCATCCTGGCCTACAACGCCAAGACGCTCGTCGGCCTGCTGGCCTGGAACCTGCCGATGCAGCAGGCGATTGACCTGCCGAACCTGGTCGCCAGGGGCGACAGCTATTCTGGCGAAGTGACCAAGCTCCCACCGGGAGTACTCGAGGCGCTGGCGGCGCGCGGCATCGAGATCAAGCCTTTCCGTGGTGAGCCGTCGGGAATACACGGCATCGCTGTCCGCGATGGCCGCAAGCTCGAGGGCGGCGCGGACCCGCGCCGCGAGGGGCAGTTCCGGACCGTCGATTGACCAGCCGGTGCCAGGCACCCCCTGCGCAACAAGAAGGGCGGCTGTCCGGAAAGGGCCAGCCGCCCGAGTCGGCCGACAGCAGGGGGGAGAAGCCGTCGGCTCTTGCAATCAATCAGCCGGTCAGGTCGCCGCGCGTCGGGGGCGGTCGCGGCAGCGCCTGCCAGGGACCCTGCGCATGGACCACGGCGCCCGTGGCCCCCAACATCAATCCGAAGAAGAACGCCGAAACGCGCAAGTGAATTCCCCCGCGGGACCGTCTGTCGCCATAGTCTCGCCGGGACGGCTTAAGGCCAGCTTAAGGCGCTCATCCGAATATACGTACCCGACCTGTCATCCGCCGCAAGCCGGCTTCACCGTGCGGGCTCAGGACTCCTTGCGCGCTTGCGCCTGGGCTTCCTTCTTCTCCCGGAAGCGGATCATGAACCGCTGGAAGCGCGCAGGCGCCAGTCGCTTGAAGCGCCACAGCGTCCGGTACTGACCCGGCAGCACGATGTAAACCTTGCCGGCCGCTGCGCCCGCCAGGATCTGGTCCGCGACCGGTTCCGCCTCGAGCTTCGACATGTGCATGATCTTCTTTGCCGTTCCCAGCGCGCTGACGCCCGCGCGGGCACTTTCCAGCAGCCGGGTGCGGAAGAAACCGGGCATTGCGGCCACGACCTGGATGTTGTCGCGGCTGTGCTCCTGCCCCAGCGTCTCGGAGAGCGAAATGACCGCCGCCTTGCTGGCGTTGTAGGCGCTCATGTCGGCGCCGCTGACGAAGCCCGCTGCGCTCGCGACGTTGATGATCAGCCCGCCGCCGCTTTCCAGCATGTGGGGCAATTCGGCCCGGCAGCTGTTGGCGACGCCGAGCACGTTGATCCGCAGGATCCACTCCCAGTCTGCCGGCGGCGTCTCGAGAAAGCGGCCCGCGACGGCGACACCGGCGGCGTTCAACGCGAGGTCGAGCCCCTCGTAGCGGGACGCGAACTGGTCCACCGCCGCCTGGACGGCGATCTCGTCGCCGGTGTCGACTTCGTGCGGGGACACGTCGGCGGCACCGAGCGCGGCGAGGCTGCGAACCGAATCGGCAAGCCGCGCGGCATCACGATCCAGCAGCGCCAGCTTCCAGCCACGCCTCGCCAGCAAGCTGGCCGTGGCGTAGCCCAGGCCGCTCGCGCCGCCGGTAACGACCGCGCGCTTGTAGGGGAAGCGTATGTCCAGCCGGTCGAGCGCATCGTTGTTCATGCGCCGGATTGTATCGCAGCGGTGCCAGGCACCGAATCGGTGCCCGGCACCGGATCACGCCGCCTCGGCGTGCCGGGCCGAAGTCACCCGGACCGCCTCGTAGTCGAGGACGCCTGCGACGCCGTGCAGCGTCGAAGCGATACGGACCGCCGACTGCACGGCCTCGCGCGCCATGCCTGCCTGGCGGACCACGCGCTCGTGCGCCGTGACGCACTTGCCGCAACCGTGCACCGACGAGACGGCCAGGGAAACCAGCTCGAAGTCCACCTTGTCGATGCCCGGGTTGGCCATCACGTTCATGCGCAGCCGCGCGGGCATCCTCGAGTACTCCTCATCCTCCACCAGGTGGGTGAAGCGGTAGTACACGTTGTTCATGCCCATGATGGCCGCCGCCGCCCGCGCCGCGTCCAGGCCCGCTGCGTCCAGCTTGCTGGCGGCAGCCGACTCGACGGCACGCGTCAGCTCGCCGTTGCCCGACGCGATGGCCGTGGCGAGCGCCGTCATCCACTGCTGCGCCTCGGTCAGGCCGGGCGCACCCTGCGGCGTCAGCACGCTGCCGAGGTTGAGCTTCAGGTCCCGGGCGTAGTCCGGGATGCGTTCCTTGATCTGGTCGAGAGTC
>DATHZW010000437.1:0-3763 GCA_035458405.1 Steroidobacteraceae bacterium
CCTAGGTTCAGCGCGCAGACAACTACGCGGCGCTGCCAGATAGCCATTGCGACGGTGCCAGCCCCTCCTGCGACAGCGCGGGAGCTCACGCGGCCGTGGCATAATCCGTCGATGCATACACGATCGATCGCGCCGATCATCGCCACCGCGGCGTTGGCATTGCTATCGGCGGCGGCGTCGCAGGCACAACCGGCCCCATCGGCGCCGCGCGGCGACGTGGTCCGGGCCATTGCCGCCCCCAGGCACCCGCTTCCCGAGGAAGCCGACTCCGCCGGCATCACCAGGTTCTCGTTCATCGCCTACGGCGACACGCGCGGACGGCAGGACGGCGTCGCGCTGCAATACGAGCACTCGCTGGTCGTCGACTCGATGGTCGCGACCATCACGCGGCTGGAGACGACGGACTACCCGGTGCGCTTCGTGCTGCAATCCGGTGACGCAGTGGTCGACGGCCGCGACGCGCGCCAGTGGAACCGCAGCTTCGTCGAAATCATCGACCGGCTCACCGCGGGCGCCGGCGTTCCCTACTTCCTGGCGCCGGGCAACCACGACCTGACGTCCGCGGCGAGCCTCAGCTCGCCCGGGCGACTGGCGGGCCTCGAGAACTATCTCGATGCCGTGGCCCAGCTCATCCCCCCTGTCGGTGCGTCACGCCGGCTGGCGGGTTACCCGACCTATGCCTTCGGGTACGGCAACGCTTTCGTGCTCGCCATCGACTCCATGATTGCGGCCGACGACACGCAGTTCGACTGGGTGCAGGCGCAGCTCGACGGTCTCGACCGCCGGCGCTACGCGCACGTGTTCGCCTTCTTTCATCACCCCTTGTTCTCATCCGGCCCGCACGGTGGGCCAACACTCGAACCAGCCACGGCCGCGGTCCGGGCGCGGTACGAACCCCTGTTTCGCCGGCATCACGTGCGCTTGACGATCACCGGACACGATCACCTGTTCGAGCACTGGGTGGAGCGCTACCAGGACGCAGCCGGCGTGCCGTATCGGATGGATCACGTCGTGACGGGCGGAGGCGGCGCGCCGATCTATGCCTACCAGGGCGAGCCCGACCTCGGGGAGTTCCTTGCCGCCGGCGCCGCCGAGAAGGTGCAGCTCGAGCACCTGGTCAAGCCTTCGGCTGACACCGCTGACACCCCGCACCACTACGTGGTGGTGCGGGTGGATGGCGAAGACATCTCGCTCGAGGTCATCGGCGTGGACCCCGGAGAGGACTTCAGGCCGTATCGCAGCGACCGCCTTTTCATCGGTGCGGTGGATCCGAAGCCATCGCTGCCAGACTAGCCACGACCTGGACGACGAAGCGATCCCGCAGAAACCCCAATTCTCGTCATTGGCGCTCCCTCGCCGCCATGCCAACCAAGGGAAGGACTACAGCCCATGACCCACGCTGAAACCGTCGATGTCCGGGGCCTCCCGCTCAGCGCGGCCAGTCCAACGGCTGTCGAGCGGTTCGACGCCCTGATCGACGACCTTTACTACTACCGCCTGGGGGTGTCGGATCGCCTGGACGCGCTGCTGCTGGAGCATCCGGAGCTCGTCCTTGCCCACGTGCTCAAGGGCTATTCCCTCATGACCGAGGGAACGCTCGATGCCCACCCCAAGGCGCGGGCAAGGCTGCAGCAGGCGGAAGCCTTGCCAGCCAATCGGCGGGAGCGCCTGCACCAGGAGGCTCTGCGCGCCTGGATTGCCCAGGATCCGGTGGCCCGCGCGGCGGCCTGGGGACAGATCCTGGTCGAGTGGCCCCTGGACCTGCTGGCGCTGCGCCAGTACACCGGCACGCTGTTCTGGACCGGCGACAAGCGCCACCAGGCCGAGGTGATCGCGGGGGTGGCCGGTCAATGGGGCGCCCGCACGCCCGGTTATGGGCATTTCCTGTCGGCCCAGGCCTTCGCGATGGAAGAGGTCGGGCACTATGCAGTCGCCGAGCGCAGCGCGCGCGAAGCACTGGCCCTGCAGCCACAGGATCTCTGGGCCCTGCATGGCCTGGCCCATGTTCTCGAGATGCAGGGCCGCTGCCAGGAAGGCATCGAACTGCTCGGCGATGCCGCGCGGTTCCTCGATGACTACAACCTGTTTCGAGGCCACCTGTGGTGGCATCTGAGCCTGTTCAAGCTCTCGCAGTCCCGCTTCGACGAGGCTCTCGAGCTGTTCGACCGCGAGATCTATCCGCAGACGTCCACGTTCTACCTGGACGTGCAGAACGGCGCCTCGCTGCTGGCGCGCCTGGAAGCGCAGGGTGTCGAGGTCGGGCTGGAGCGGTGGGAACGCCTGGCGCAAGGCTCGTTGCCAAACGCCACCCAAAACACGATCTGGTTCACCTCCATGCATCACGTCATGGCCCTGCTGCGTAGCGGCCGGATCTCGGCCGTGCAGTCGACGCTCGATTACCTGGGCTCGGCGGGGACGAATTCCACGCAGGCGGCACTGGCGCACGAGCTCGCCCGCGCGGCGGCCGCCTATTACGAGGACAGGCCTCGCGAGGCACTGGAACGGATGCTGGCCTTGCGTCAGCGTCGTGGTGAGCTCGGTGCGAGCCATGCGCAACAGGACATCTACGACCAGATCATGGTGATGGCCGCCCTGCAGCTGGGCGACTGGCCTCGCGTCCGGCAGCTTCTCAAGGCGCGCCTGAGCACACGCATCTGGGACGAGGCAGGCTGGCATACGTTCCTGGGCCGTTCACGTCGCGTCGATGACGCCCGCGACGCAACGGCCGTGCGCGCAGCGTTGCGCTGGGACATCGACTAGCGGCATCGGGTCGACGTGAAGGAACCGACGCGCGTCCTGATTGCCGCCCCGGCCGGCTATGTCGGGAGACAGCTGCTTGCCCGGTTCGGGCGAGAGCCCGATGTCCGCGTCCGGGTGCTGGTCGCGGACGCCCGGCGCATCCAGCAAGACCTGCATCCGGAGACTGAAGTCGTCGAGGGGAACCTGCTGGCGCCCGCCCTCCTGCTCGAGGCGGCGCAAGGCATCGACGTCGCCTACTACCCGGTACGCGTGGCCGTCCTGAATCAAGAATTCGAGCCACGGTTGCGGGATTTCGCCCGGAAGTTCAGGGACGCGTGCATCGAGGCCGGGGTGAAGCGCATTGTCCATGTCGGGAGCCCGACGGCCGCCACGCGATCGACGCGGCTGCTGTCCGCGGCACAGGAGACGATGGAGATCCTGGGGGCGTATCCGGAGAGGATCCAGCTGGTATCCCTCTGCCCGGGACTGCTGGTCGGCCCGGGTAGCGTCTCGTACGAACTGTTGACGGGGCTTGTCCGGATTCCCCCGGTACTGTTCCTCCCCAGCTGGACCCGGGCAGAGGTGAGGCCACTGGCACTCCGGGACATGGTCGAGTACCTCGTGCACGCGGCATCCCTGGATACGGCGGACCCGCTTGCGCTCGAGGTTGGCGCGGCCCGCGTCAGCGTGAGCGACCTTCTCGGGTTGCTCATGCGGATCACGCATCGGTCGCGGGTGGCAATTCGCGTCCCTTTCACGGTCCCTCGCCTGTCCGCCGCAGTGCTGACCGCCGCAACGCCCTTCTCGTATCCCATGAGTCTCGAACTGGTTCGATCCCTGGACGCCTTGCGACAAGGGCCGCCGGGTGCCAGCTCCGACCGGGCAAGGGATTATTTCCCGGAAATTTCCCCGCTCACCTGTGAACAGGCCATCGCGGAGGCGGTTGCCGAGACGGCCGCCGATCACGTGGAAGGCCGATGGACCGACAGCCTGGCGGACGTCTCGTATCGCAGCTCGGAGTCCG
>DATHZW010000438.1:0-10726 GCA_035458405.1 Steroidobacteraceae bacterium
GAAGTACACGACCCGGAATCCCTGCGACGCCAGACCCTCGATCACCGCATCCGGCCACAGGGCCGCCGGCATTCCAAGCCCCATGATGAGCAGCACGGGGGGCGCCAGCGGGTCGCCGTGCACGCCGTAGTCGAGTTCGACTCCATTCGCCTGCACCGTCGGCATCGACAATCCTCCCGCCTCCCTGCCCGCCGTTACCCGACGGTCACGCGCCGGGCAGCACGACCACCTTGCCGACGACCTCCCGCCTCGTCATCCGCTGCATCGCGGCCACCGCGTCGGCCAGCCCCACGCGCTCGCTGATCTGCGGCTTGATCCGGCCGGCAGCGAACCACTCGAGCAGCTGCCCGACGTTACGCGCATGCGCGGCCGGGTCGCGCGCCACGGATTCGCCCCAGTACACGCCGACGATCGACCGCTCGTTGAGCAACGCCAGGTTGAGCGGCAGCTTCGGGATCGTGCCGGAGGCAAAGCCGACCACGAGCAGGCGGCCCCGCCAGCCCGTGGAGCGAAGCGCCTCCTCGGAATAGGTTCCGCCCACCGGGTCGTAGACGACGTCGATGCCCTTGCCGCCAGTGAATTCCCTGGCCGCGTCGCGCAGCTTCCCGCTCGAGTAGTCGATCGTGGCGTCGGCACCGGCCTGCCTGCAGGCCACGAGCTTGGCTTCGCTCGAGGCCGCGGCCAGGACGCGCGCGCCCATCGCCCTGGCGATTTCAATCGCCGCGATTCCGACGCCGCCGGCCGCGCCGAGCACGAGGACGGTCTCACCGGCCTGCAGCCGGCCGCAGTCCTTGAGCGCGTGCAATGACGTGCAATAGGTCAGGAAGGTCGCCGCGCCGGATTCGAAATCCATGCCCGGCGGCAACGGCATGACCCGGTTGGCGTCCGCGACGGCTTCCTCCGCGAAGCCTCCCTGCCCCAGCGCCACGACACAGTCGCCGATCTTCCAGCGCGTGACGTCGCTGCCGACGGCGGAGACGACCCCCGAAAACTCGAGCCCCGGCGCAAAGGGCGGCTGGGGATTGGCCTGGTACAGGCCCTGAACCATCAGGGCATCGGGGTAGTTGAGGGCCGCCGCCTTGACCTGGATCCGGACCTGGCGAGGACCCGGGATGGGCGCCGGGATGTCCTGGACGGCGAGCTGCTCGAGCGGCCCGTAGGCGGCGCAGACCAGTGCTTTCATCGCGTGCTCCTCCCGGCCCCCGGCCGCTTCTCCGGCGTCGCATCCCCGGCCAGGAACTGGCGCGGGCAGCCGGTCCCGAAATCCAGGTCGGTCCGACCGACGCTCCCGGCCAACACGGTATCGCCAATCGCCGCACATGTTACGGGAGCGGCACCGCCCCGGCCAATCCACGACCCGTGCCGGCGTTGGGCCCCGCCCAGGCGCAAGAACTGCATCGAGAAATGTCGCGGGCGGTACCAATTGCCGGGTATGCGCCAAAACGCTAGGCTCGGGCAGCGCGGCACTGCGCGAGGCTCGATGATCATTTTCAGCGATTCCGCCGAGTTCGCTGCGGAAGTTCTCCCGTCAGGACTTGCGGACGGCTGTGCGCCCCCGCCGGCCGCCAGCGCCAGCATCAGGCCGCTGGTCTCGGCCCTGCTGGGCGACCCACCCGGCCTGTACGCGGGCAGCGCGGCGCTGCCGGCCTGGACGCACCTGTTCCTGGCCACCGACCCGGCAGGGTCGCAATGCGACCAGCTGATCGCCCTGACGAGGAACGGCTACGACATCCCGGATCGCACCGCCTGCCTCGCACGCACGGGGACCGGCTTTCGCGGCTTCAAGGGACGGACCTGGACGGCGGTGCCCGGCAACATCCACCTGGCCGTCCACTTCGCGCCCGGGCGCGCCATCGAAAGGTTCGAGGTCGCCTTCACGATCCTCGCCGCGCTCTCGGTGGTCGAGGCCATCGACGGCCTGCCCGGCCTGCGGCACCGCCCCGGTATCAGGTGGGTGAACGACATCGTGCTCGGCGACGCGAAGCTGGGCGGCGTGCTGGCCTACACGCAAACGCAAGGCCGCACGGTCAACTCGGCCGTCCTGGGCATCGGAGTCAACGTGGAAGCGACACCCGTGGTCGAGTCGACTCCCTTCGTGCCCGCCGTGACCTCGCTCCGCGACCTGACTCCCGCGGGCGAGAGCGTTTCACTGCCTTGGGTGCTCGGCCGGCTGCTTGATGCGCTGGCGCGGAACTACGACCTGCTGCTGCAGTCGGGCTACCGGCCGTTGCTGGAAAGGTACCGGCAGCGCTCGACGGTTACCGGCCGGAACTGCACGGTCTGCACGGAAGAGTCGGACAGGGAGCCGAGCGTCATTGCCGCCGGCAGGTTGAGCGCCATCGGCGACGGACTGGAACTGCACCTCGACGGCCATGAAAAACCGATCACGCGGGGGCGCCTGCTCGTCGACCGGCCGCCGGCCGCGGCTCGCCGGGCATCGGGGTATTAGGGCCAGCAGGAGCACGGCGCAATGCAGGAACCCAGTCTACTCGTCATCTGCAGCGTCGCGTTCCTTGCCGTCTTCTTCGTGCTGACGACACTGGCTGCCGTGATGCGGGCGCTGATGCTGCTGTTCCCCCAGGCGGACGAACCGACAGATACGGTCGAACCCGCCCTGGTCACCGCCATCGTCGAGGCCGTGAAAGCCGCTTATCCCGGAACCAAGGTCACGGGAATCGAGGAATTGAAATGATTTTCGCGAAGAGCCCCAGGACCATCCGTGTGATGTTCACGCCGTTTCGCGACGGCCTGCAGAGTGTCTTCGGTGGCAAGGTACGGCTCGCCGACTTCCTGCCGGCCATGAAACTGTCGGCCGATTCCGGCATCCGTCACTTCGAGTTCGGCGGCGGGGCGCGATTCCAGGCCCCGCTCTTCTACCTGGGCGAGAATCCCTTCGAGTGCATGCGGCTCATCAGGCAGGCGGTCGGGCCGGACGCCGACCTGCAGATCCTGACCCGCTCGGTGTCGGGCGTCACCCTGGTGACGCAGTCGATGGAAGGCCTGGCGCTGCAGGCGAGGTTGATGGCGAAGAACGGGACGACCTGGGACCGGAACTTCGACTACATGAACGACGTCGACAACCTCGTCAAGACCGGGCAGCCCATCGTCGACGCCGGCATGCACCATCAGGTCTGCATCGCCATGATGGGCCTGCCGTTCGAGTCGACCCGGGCGCACACCGCGGACTATTACATCGACGTCGGCCGCCGGCTGCTGGCAAGCGGGCTGCACATCGACTCCATCTGCATGAAGGACGCGAGCGGCACGGCCAGCCCGGCGACGATCTACCACACGGCAGTCGGCCTGCGGAAGATCATGCCGCCCGAGATGCCGCTGTGGATGCACACGCATGACACGGCAAGCACCGCCATCTCCTGCTACCAGGCCGCCATCCACGGCGGGGCGGACGGCGTGGACCTGTCGTGCCGTCCACTGGCCTCCGGCACCTCGCAGCCCGACGTCCGCTCGCTGGCGCACGTGCTGAAGGGCTCCGGCTACTCGCTCGACATCGACGTGTCGGCGATCTCCGCGATCGGCCGCATGCTCGACAAGGCGCTCAAGGACTACGAGTTCGAGCCGGCTGCCATCACGGCGGACGCGCGCGTGCTCGGCTTCCCGATGCCGGGCGGCGCCATCGGCCCCAATATCCACATGATGGTCAAGGCCGGCATCCGCGAACGCTACAGCGAGGTGCTGAGGGAAATGCGGGTGGTCGTCGAGGCCGGCGGCTCGTGGACCAGCGTCACGCCGGGCAGCCAGCAGTACTGGCTGCAGGCCTTCAACAACGTCCTCTACGGACGCTGGAAGAAGATCGACGCCGGCTACGGCAAGGCCGTGCTCGGCTATTTCGGCCGGACCCCGCTGCCGCCGGATCCGGAGGTGGTGAAGCAGGCGTCGGCCCAGCTCGACCTGCCCCCCTTCGGCGGCGACCCGCTGGAAGCGGCACCGAACAACATCGGCGTTGCACAGGACGCCCTGCGCCAGGCGGGCCTCGAGGTCAACGACGAGAACGTCTTCCTGGTGCTGTCGTCCATCGTTCCGGGCAGGAAGATGGAGACCAACGAGGGCCTGCGCTACCTGCTCGGCAACCCGAAGATCGACATCCCCTTGAAGAAGACGGCTCCGGCGGAAGCGGCGGTGACGCCCGCCGCGCCAGTGCTGTCGGGCCCGGTCACCACGCAGGTCAGCGTCAAGGAGGGCGACCGGGTGCGGCGCTTCGAGGTCACGGTCGAGCCGCTGGGCAGCGGCGCGGCGTCCGCGCCGCAGCCTGCCGCCGCCACCCGTACCACGGTCCATTCGACCTTTGGCGGTTCGGTCGAGGTCGTGGACATCCTGGTGGCCGTGGGCGACGTCGTGAAGCCGGGAGCCGTGGTCGCGCAGGTCGAGGCGATGAAGGCCAAGCACGACATCAGGACGCCCGTCGGCGGTCGCGTCGCCGTCGTGCACGTCAAGATCGGCGACGAAGTCGACAGCCGCAGGCCGCTGGTGTCGATCGACTGAGGAGCGCACGCCGTGGACCTTTTGCTGCAGATCGCGCAGACCTCGGGGGCCGCCCACCTCACGGCCGGCAACCTGCTGATGTTCGCGGTGGCCGCCACGCTCATCTACCTGGCGATCGCCAAGGGCTACGAGCCGCTGCTGCTGATTCCCATCGGTTTCGGCGCGCTGCTGGCGAACCTGCCGCTGGCGGACATGTCCTCCTACGGCGACGGCATCATGGCGCTGATCTACAACGCCGGCATCCGGACACAACTGCTTCCGCCGCTGATCTTCCTGGGCGTCGGCGTGCTCACCGATTTCCGTCCGCTGCTCGGCAGGCCCCTGACCTTCCTGCTGGGGGCGGCCGCCCAGGCGGGCATCTTCGTGGCCGCGATCGGCGCCAGGTACCTGCTGGGATTCACGGCCAACGAGGCGGCCTCCATCGGCATCATCGGCGGCGCGGACGGGCCGACGACGATCTTCCTGACGATCCAGCTCGCCCCCCACCTGCTCGGCCCGGTGGCCGTCGCGGCCTACAGCTACATGTCCCTGGTGCCCATCATCCAGCCGCCGATCATGCGCCTGCTGACCACCCGGCACGAGCGCGAGATCGACATGCCGCAGGCCGCCCCGGTCTCGCGGCGGACCGTGATCCTGTTTCCCATCGTGACCGGCGTGCTGGCGTCGCTCGCCATCCCGGCCGCCGCGCCCCTGCTCGGCATGCTGATGTTCGGCAACCTGCTCCGCGAGTCGGGCGTGACGGAACGCCTGAAGAAGACCGCGGGCGGCCCGATGATCGACATCGTCACGATCCTGCTGGGCCTGGCGGTCGGCGCGACCATGAGTGCCTCGAACTTCCTGGGCTGGGATACGCTGAAGATCCTGGCGCTCGGCGCGGTGGCCTTCTCGTTCAGCACCGCCGGCGGCATCCTGCTCGCCAAGCTGCTCAACCTGTTCCTGAGCGAAGGCCGCAAGATCAACCCCTGCATCGGCGCCGCGGGCGTCTCCGCCGTGCCCATGTCCGCCCGGGTCGTGCAGAGCTTCGTCTCCAAGGAGACGGGCGGGCGCGTCAACCCGCTGATGCCCGCCATGGGACCCAACGTCGCCGGCGTGATCGGCTCGGCCGTCGCGGCCGGCGTCTTCCTGATGCTGCTGAAGTGACGTGCCGCCCGGGCCGGCCCGTACGGCTGCGCCCGGGATGCGGCCGCGTATACTTGGCCGCCATGCCCTACCGGACAGGTCTCCAGTGAGCGCCGCTGCCGAGTTGCTCGCACGTCGCGACGGCGGCGTGATGCGCGTGACGATCAATCGGCCGGCCCGGCACAACCCGCTGTCGAGGGCCGTGCTGACGGAGCTGGGAGTCGCCATGGAACGGGCGGCCGGCGAGCCGGACCTGTGCTGCGTCCTGCTGCGCGGCGCGGGCGGGGAGTACTTTGCCGCCGGCGGCGACCTGCAGGACTTGCGTTCCGTGCGCAGCATCGCCGAGACCGAGGCCATGGTGATCGAGGCCCGCGGCGTGCTGGATTCCGTGCGCAACTGCCCGGTGCCCGTCATCGCCCTGGTCAATGGCGACGCGATGGGGGGCGGCGCCGAACTGGCCCTGGCCTGCGACATGCGGGTCATGGCGGCGCATGCCCGCATCGGCTTCATGCACGGTCAGTTGTGCCTGTCCACCGGCTGGGGAGGCGGCACCGACCTGTTCGACCTCGTGGGTCGCGCGCGCGCCCTGCGCATGCTGGCGCGGGCCGAAATGGTCCCGGCCGCCGAGGCCCTGGCCTGGGGCCTGGTCGACGCCGTCGCAGCACCCGGCGAGGACCTGGACGGTTTCGCAGCCGGTTTCATCGAGCCCATGCTGCGGCAGTCGCCACGGCTGCTGCGCGCTTTCAAGGCCCAGGCGCTGGCCGCGCGCCAGGGCACGAACCGGGACGCGCGCCGCGCGGCGGAAATGCAGGGATTTGTGCAGGCCTGGACACACGACGACCACTGGTCGGCGGTCGAACGCATCCTGGCGCGCAACAAGTCGGGTCCGACCGAGGGCTGACCCCCTTCAAGGCCCCCCGGCGCGGTCAAGGCCGCCAGGCGAAGGACCTGCACGGCCGGAGCGCCCGATCTGTATGATCGCCGGCCTCGGTTCCGTGCCCCGCGGTTCCGCCTAGACGGAAACCATGAAGACTCCCACCAGCCTGCAACCCCTGATCGACGATGGCGTCATCGACGAAGTGCTCCGGTCGCTGAAAAGCGGCAAGGAGGCCACGGTCTACCTCGTCCGCTCAGGCACCAGCACGCGCTGTGCGAAGGTCTACCGCGACATGGCGCAGCGCAGCTTCCAGAGGCGCACGCGCTACCAGGAAGGTCGCAAGGTCCGTGGCAGCCGACAGGCACGCGCCATGGGCAAGAGCACCCAGTTTGGCCGCAAGGAGCAGGAATCGGCCTGGAAGAACGCCGAGGTGAATGCGCTGTACCAGCTCACCGCCGCCGGCGTACGCGTCCCCAGGCCCTTCGGATACTTCGACGGCGTGCTGATCATGGAACTCGTCGCCGATGCGGACGGCGAGCCGGCCCCTCGCCTGGGCGAAGTGGACATGACAGCGGCGACGGCGCGCGAGTATCACGCGTTCCTGATCCAGCAGGTCGTCCGCATGCTGAGCCTCGGGCTCATCCATGGCGACCTGTCAGAGTTCAATGTGCTGGTTACGCCCGATGGGCCCGTCATCATCGACCTGCCTCAGGCTGTCAACGCGGCCGGCAACAACGGCGCCAAGGCCATGCTGGCCCGGGACGTGAACAACCTGCGCGCCAGCCTCGGCCGATTCGCCCCGGAACTGCTGGACACCCGGTTTGCCGCGGAGATGTGGGCGCTTTTCGAACAGGGCGAGCTGGGTCCCGAGACCCGGCTGACCGGCATACATGCCGTCGAGGAAGCCGTTGCGGATCCGGACGCCGTGATGCTCGTGATCGACGACGCACGGGAAGAGGCGATCCGGCGCCAGTTGCACCGCGACGGTTTACGCGTGGCCTGAGTCCCTGGCCCAGGCAGTTGAGTACCGGTGCGTCCGGCCGGTAATCTCCGACGCCAGCCTTCCAGGAGTCGTCTGAACGTGAACAGGCCGCTGTCCCTTGTCCTCGCGCTGCCCCTGCTGCTCGGCGCACCGCTGGGCCCGTCGCGAGCAACCGAGGTCCCACCCGAGGCCGCAGAGGTAGGCTCGGACCTGCCCTACCCGCCCACGCGGTCGCCGCAGCCCGACCAGATCGTCCACGTGCCGACCGGCCTGGGCATGTCGTTCGACGACATGATGGAAATGGTCTCCGGCGCCCGGCTGGTTTTCGTCGGGGAGTCCCACGACAGCTTCCAGGCCCACCAGGTCCAGCTGCAGATCATCCGCGACCTCGAGCGCCGGTTCCCCGGCCGGGTCGCGATCGGCATGGAGATGTTCCGCCAGCCGCAGCAGGAAACGCTCGATCGCTGGAGCCAGGGCCAGCTGACCGAGCTGGAGTTCCTGCAGGCCACCCGATGGCAGAAGAGCTGGGGCGTGGATTTCGGGAACTACAAGGCGATCCTGGATTTTGCCCGCGACCGGCACATCGACCTCGTTGCCTTGAACCCCCCGACGGACCTGCAGGACCAGGTCCGGCGACACGGGCTGGACTCGCTGCCCGACGAGGTCCGCTCGCAGCTGCCTGAGATCGGCGAGCCGGACCCCTACGAGCATGCGGTGATGCAGGCGATCTACGGCGCGCACCTTCCCACCGAGGGTGCATTCGAAGCGTTCTTTCGGGTACAGCTCCTGTGGGAGGAATCGATGGCCGAGCGGGTCGTCGACTACCTGGGCAGCGCACGCGGCCAGGGCAAGGTCATGGTGGTGCTCGCCGGGGCCGGGCATGTCGAATACGGTTTTGGCGTGCCGAAGAAGGTGCTGCGCAGGCTGCCGTTGCCTTACACGATCATCGCGCCGACGGAAATCGAGGTTCCGCCCGAGAAGCAGATGCCGGGGGTCGAGCTTCCCGCGATTCCGCTGCTTCCGTCGGACTTCGTCTGGTGGATTCGCTACGAGGACCTGGCAGCCGACACCGTGCGCCTCGGCGTCGGCATCGACGACAGCCAGGGCACCCTGGCGGTCCAGAGCGTGGCTGGCGGGTCGCCGGCCGAAAGCGCCGGGCTGCGTGTCGGGGACGAGATCACCTCCTTCGCCGGCCACGCCGTTGCCGACGTCACCACCCTCGTCTACTGGGTCGGCCAGCAGGAGAAGGGAACGAGCGCCATCGTCACCGTCCGCCGGGCGGGAACGCCGCTCGATCTGCGGGTCGAGTTCCGGCCGTGAGCGGCGAATCCGCTGTGCTACATTGATCCATGCCCGCCCCGGCCGCTGAGAGCCCGTCACATTTCGAACGCTGGCGCAGCGCGACGCTCGCGCCGTTCGAACATCGCGCGTTCGCGCTGTTCTGGTGGGCCTCGCTGGTCTCGTCCTTCGGCGGCATGATCCAGACGGTCGGCGCCTCGTGGCTGATGGCCACGATCGCACCCTCCCCCGACCAGGTCGCGCTGGTGCAGACGGCCGGCGCACTGCCCTTCTTCTTCCTGTCGCTGATCGCCGGCGCCCTGGCCGACACGCGCGACCGCCGCTCGATCATGCTCATCTCGCAGGTGTTCACGCTCCTGGCCTCCGCCGCGCTTGCCGCGGTTGCGCTGGCCGGCAGCGTGACGCCGTCGCTGCTGCTCGGCCTGACGTTCCTGATCAGCTGCGGCTCTGCGCTGTTCGCGCCCGCCTGGCAGGCGGCAATCGGCGACCAGGTGCCGCGCGCCCAGATCGCCCCGGCCATCATGGCTAATGCCGTCGGGTTCAACATGGCCCGCAGCATCGGGCCTGCGATCGGCGGCTTCATCGTCGCGGCGGTCGGTGCAGCGGTTGCGTTCGTCATCAACACTGTTTCCTACCTGGGCATCATCGCGACGCTGCTGTGGTGGCGACCCGCCAGCGTGCGCGGTGAGTTGCCGCCGGAACCGCTGGGGTCCGCGATGGCCGCCGGGATTCGTTACGTCAGCCTTTCGCCGCACCTGCTCGCGATCATGCTGCGCTGCGTCCTGTACACCATCCCCATCGCCGCGATGCCGGCGCTGATGCCGATCGTGGCGCGCGACCTGCTGGGCGGGGGCGCCCCGACCTACGGCATCCTGCTGGGCGGCTTCGGTGTCGGCGCGATGCTCGGCGCCCTGGCGAGCGCCACGTTGCGCGGCCGCTTCACGCCCGACGGCCTGCTGCGGGTGTTGTCCGCGCTGGCCTGCGTCGCGATGATCGTGATCGGCCAGAGCCACTGGATGACCGTGACCTTACTCGCCCACGTGCTCGGGGGATCCGTGTGGACGCTGGGATTCGCCAACTTCAACATCGCCGTGCAGCTGTCCTCGCCGCGCTGGGTGACCGGGCGAATGCTGGCGACCTACCAGACCGTCTCGTTCGCCGGAATTGCGCTCGGCAGCTGGTGGTGGGGCGAGTTGGCGAGCGCCCAGGGCGCGAGCGAGTCGCTGTCGGTCGCCGGGGTGTCGGCGCTGGTGTCGCTGGCAGTCGCACGCTGGCTGCCAGTCTCGGTGGCGCACCTCGGTTCACTGGATCCGCACACTGACGTCCAGGCGAACCTGCCCAGCGTCGAGATTCACCCGGCGTCGGGCCCGATCGTCGTCACCATCGAGTACCGCGTCTCCGGCGAGAACGCGGCGGAGTTCGTCGCGGTGATCAACGAGCTCGGCCGGCTCCGGCGCCGGGACGGTGCACGCGGTTGGTCCGTGTGCCAGGACATCGACGAGACGAACCTCTGGGTCGAGCGGTTCGAGAGCCCGACCTGGATGGACTACCTGCGCTGGCAGACGCGGCCGACCGAGTCCGACCAGGCTATCCGGGAACGGGTCACCCAGCTGACAGGCGGCGAGAGCAGCCGCGTGCGCCGGCTTGTCGCAAGACCGCCGGGTGCGGAGCCGCTCGGTGTGTCGACCAGGTCCGCAGAGGAAGCCGCGGCCACCGGTGCGCTCGGCCCCGGCGTCGAGCGCGACCCGCATGGCGGTCTCACTTCCTGAGCCGGGCTCTCCCCATTCTTCCGCGCCGGAACCCGGGGCCGGCACCGATGAGGGCCGTGGTGGCGCTTCAGGCCGGGAGCGCCCCGGCGCTCACAACGCATCCTCGAAGAACTGGCCGATGGACTTCCTGAACTGGTAGATCACGTCGTCGGGATCGGCGAATTCAGCCGCCCGCTCCGG
>DATHZW010000439.1:0-8186 GCA_035458405.1 Steroidobacteraceae bacterium
CGGCGCCGAGTCCCCGGTCACCATTGCCACCGGGCTTGGGTTCTTCGACCACATGCTCGAGCAGATTGCGCGGCACGGAGGTTTCTCCCTGGAACTGAGGTGCCGCGGGGACCTGGAGATAGACGAACATCACACGGTCGAGGACTGTGCGCTGGCACTTGGCCAGGCCCTGCGACAAGCGCTTGGCGACAAGCGCGGCATCGCGCGTTTCGGTTTCCTCCTGCCGATGGACGAGTCGCAGGCGCAGGTCGCCATCGACCTGTCCGGCCGCCCCTATTCCGTTTTCGAAGGCCGCTTCGGTCGCGAACGCATCGGGGAACTGCCGACGGAACTGGTGCCGCACTTCTTCCGCTCGCTGGCGGAAACGCTGGGTGCCGCCATCCATGTCTCGGTCAAGGGTGAAAACACCCACCACATGGTGGAGGCCTGCTTCAAGGCCACGGGCCGGGCGCTTCGACAGGCCATGCGGATAGAGGGCCGGGAATTGCCGAGCAGCAAGGGCATGCTTTGAGCGCGGTCGCGATCATCGACAGCGGCGGCGCAAACATCGCATCGCTGGTCCATGCACTCAAGCGACTCGGCTGCGAGGCCAGCCTGACCCGCGACCCGGCGGTCGTAAGGGCCGCATCGCGGGTCATCCTGCCGGGCGTGGGCGCGGCCGCGGACGCCATGGCGCGCCTGCGCGTCCACGGCCTTGCGGAGGTCGTGCCCGGCCTCACCCAGCCGGTGCTGGGGATCTGCCTGGGCATGCAGCTGCTGTTCGAGTCGAGCGAGGAAGGCGCCGCCGCCTGCCTCGGCATCCTGCCGGGAACCGCGCGCCGCTTCGAGCCGGCGCCCGGGCGACCGGTTCCCCACATGGGCTGGAACCAGCTCGGGGTCCGGCGCGACACGCCGCTGCTGCGCGGCATCGAGAGCGGCGACTACACTTACTTCGTGCACAGCTTTGCCCTTCCGGTCGGCCCGGACACCACCGCGACCTGCGACTACGGCGGCGAATTCTCGGCCGCCATAAGCCGGGGCAACTTCCACGGCACCCAGTTTCATCCGGAGCGATCCGGCCGGACCGGCGCCCGCATCCTGCAGAACTTCCTGGAGGTGAGCTGATGGAACTGATCCCCGCGATCGACCTGAGGGATGGCCGGGTGGTGCGGCTTTTCCAGGGCGACTTCGCGTCCGAGACCCGCTACGAAGTGACGCCGGAGGATCTCTACGGCCGCTACGCGCGCGCGGGCGCGCGCCGCGTGCACGTCGTCGACCTCGACGGAGCGCGGGACGGGCGGGCTGGAAACCGGCCCATCGTCGCGACGCTGGCGGCGCTCGGCGTGATGAAGCTCCAGTCCGGCGGCGGCCTGCGCGAGTCCAGCCAGGTGAGGTCCCTGCTGTCGATGGGCGTGGAGCGTGCGGTCATCGGCAGCGTCGCCGTGACGCGCCCGGAAGAGGTCGCCGGGTGGTTCGCGGAGTTCAGCGCCGACCGGCTGGTCCTGGCGCTCGACGTGCGCATCGATCCGGCAGGCGTGCCGCGGGTCGCCACGCACGGCTGGCAGGAACAGTCGAAGCTGTCGCTCTGGGACCTCGTAGGTCGCTATGAACGCGCGGGCCTGCGGCACGTGCTGTGCACCGACGTCGATCGCGACGGCGCCCTCACCGGACCCAACCTCGGGCTCTACGCCGAGGCCACGGCACGGTTCCCGGCGATTTCGTGGCAGGCCTCGGGCGGCGTGCGCGACGCTGCCGACCTCAAGGAACTCGCGCGCGTCGGCGTCAGCGCCTCCGTGAGCGGCAAGGCCCTGATAGAGGGGCGCATCGCGCCCGAGGAGCTGGAGCCATACTTGCCCGGCGCATAATTCCCTGCCTCGACGTGCGCGACGGGCAGGTCGTGAAGGGCGTCCAGTTCCGCGACCATCGCATCGTGGGCGACATCATCGACCTTGCCTCGCGTTACCGGGACGAGGGCGCAGACGAACTCGTCTTCTATGACATCACCGCGAGCCCCCAGGGCCGAACCGTCGACCGGGGCTGGATCGCGCGGGTAGGCGCGGTCCTCGACATCCCCTTCTGCGTCGCCGGAGGCATCCGCAGCGTCGCCGACGCCGAGGAAGTGCTCGCCGCCGGGGCGGAAAAGGTCTCGATCAACTCCCCTGCCCTCGAACGGCCCGAGCTGATCGACGAACTCGCCCGGCGCTTCGGCGCCCAGTGCGTGGTCCTGGGCGTCGACAGCCGCGGCAGCGGCGGAGGCTGGAGGGTCTTCCAGTACACCGGCGACCCGGAGCGAATGCTGGAATCGGCGCGCCTGACGCTCGACTGGGTTCGTGAGGCGCAGTCGCGAGGCGCCGGCGAGATCGTGCTGAACTGCATGAACGCCGACGGCGTGCGCCAGGGCTACGACATCGAGCAACTCGCAGCCGTCCGGGCGGTCACCCGGGTGCCGCTGATCGCCTCCGGCGGGGCCGGGACTCCGGAACATTTCGCGGAGGTATTCCGCAAGGCACAGGTGGATGGGGCGCTGGCCGCCAGTGTGTTTCATACTGGGGCCATCGGCATACCCGAACTCAAGTCGTACCTGAGGACGCAACACGTCGAGGTCAGGCCATGAAACTCGAGCAAGTCGGCACGCTGGACTGGGGCAAGGGCGACGGCCTTCTGCCGGCCGTGATACAGGATGCCGGCAGCGGCGAGGTCCTCATGCTGGGATTCATGAACCAGGAGGCCCTGCGCCGGACGCTGGGCGAGGGTCGCGTGACCTTCTTCAGCCGCACCCGCGAGTCCCTTTGGACCAAGGGCGAGACCTCGGGCAATTTTCTCGAAGTCGACGCGGTCAGCGTCGACTGCGATGCGGACACGCTGCTGGTGACGGCCCGGCCGACGGGTCCCGTCTGTCACCAGGGCACGCGCAGCTGCTTTCCCGAGGCGATCCTGCCGCGGGCCGCGCGCCTGGCCTTTTTCTCCGAGCTCGAGGAAATCCTCACCGACCGGATCGCGCGAAGCCCGGAAGGCAGCTACACCGCAGAACTGTTTTCACAGGGCCGGACGCGCATCGCCCAGAAGATCGGCGAGGAAGGTGTCGAGGTGGCCCTCGCCGCCGTGGGCGATGACGACGCCGGGGTCGTGAGCGAAACGGCCGACCTGCTCTACCACGTCCTGCTGCTGCTCAGGCAGCGCGGCCTGTCGCTGACCGCGGTCGCGGCAGAGCTGGAATTGCGCCACGCCAACCGCATGGCAAGCGCGAAGTCCGCCGACTGAACCCTCAAGGCGTGACGGGGCGCCGCCCGGCGTACAGCGTGAGGATCATGGCCACCGCGGCCACGACCGTTATGCCCGCAGCCGTGCAGAAAGCGGCCGAAGAGCCGATTTCCTGCCAGATCAGGCCGAGCATGAAGGCTCCCGGCAGCGTGAACACGCCGATGATGAAGTGATAGGCCCCGAACGCGGTCCCGCGCAGGCCCTCGGGCGTCGCGTCGCCGACCAGCGATCTTTCGGGCGCCTCGGTCACCGCCAGCGAGGCCGCATACGACACGAACAGCACCCAGATCCAGGCCCCGGTCATGGCGACCGTCGCCAGCGACAGCAGCAGCGCCACGCGCAGCGACCAGCCCACCAGCAGCACCGGCACCCGGCCGAAACGGTCGGACAGGTGGCCCGCGGGCATCGCCACCAGCATCTTGACCGCGCTGGCAAGCGCCCAGGCCAGCGGCACCATGGCAATCGGCATGCCCACCGAGGTCGCCCACAGGACCATGAACACTTCGGGCAGGGCCGCGAGCGCCAGCAGGCCGGCCGCCAGCATCATCGCCTTGAGCCGCGGGTCGAGCGCGCGAAACGAGAGCGGCGGCGGAACCGTCACCACGACCGGCCCGTCTGCGGGCAGCCCGAATACGATCAAGGCGATGACGATGAGTCCCGGTATGGCCGACCAGTAGAAGACGTGCCCGACGTCGGCGCCGAGCCAGAGCAGCAGGAACGCCAGCAGCGGCCCGATGACGGCGCCGCCGTGGTCGAGTGCCCGGTGGAAGCCGAAGGCACGGCCGAGCGAGCCAGGCGCAACCGCCCCGGCGATCATGGCATCGCGCGGCGCGGTGCGGATGCCCTTGCCGACACGATCGACGAAACGCAGGGCCAGCACCCAGGTCCAGCCAAGGGCCAGTCCGATGAGCGGGCGTGCGAGCGTTGACGCGCCGTAACCGGTGAACACCAGGCGCTTGGCACCGAGCCCCCGATCCGCCAGCCGTCCCGAGACGACCTTCAGGATGCTGGCGGTGGCCTCCGCGACGCCCTCGATCAATCCGACGACGGCGGGTCCCGCACCCAGCGTCGCCGTCAGGAAGATCGGCAGCAGTGGCGTCAGCATTTCGCTGGCGGCATCGTTGGCCAGCGACACCAGGCCCAGCGTGACAACCGTCCGCGGCAGCGCGGCTGACAGCCCACCGGATCTCACGGCGCGCCCACGTCCTTCAAAGGGTCAGTTCCGGGGCGGGGTCGCGCAGGTTGTAGCTTGAACTCATGACGCGTCCGTAGGCGCCCGCGTTGGCGATCAGGAGCACGTCTCCCTCCCGGCTCGGCGGCAGCAGCCTGTCGCGCCCGAGCACGTCTCCGGTCTCGCAGATCGGCCCGACTATCGTGAACATGTGTTCACCCCGCTGGTCGAGGCGGGACAGGTTGTGGATCTCGTGGTGCGCACCGTAGAGAGCCGGCCTGATCAGGGAATTCATGCCTGTCGCGACACCCAGGTAACGCACGGCGCCCTTGCCCTTCAGTTGGGTGACCCTGGCGAGCAGCACGCCCGCCGCCGCCACCATGTAGCGGCCGGGTTCGAGCCACAGTTCGAAACGCGGATGGGCCTTCCGGAACCCCTGCAGCGCGGCGTCCAGCGCGGCGAGGTCCAGCGGCGGACTCCCCGACCGGTCGGGCACGCCCAGCCCTCCACCGAGATCGAGCGTCCTGACGTCCGGAAGCCGGACCGCCGCTTCGGCGAGGACCTCGGCGGTCTCGAGCCACATCGGCACGTCGAAATTCCCGCTGCCGGTGTGGGCGTGCAGGCCGACGATCCGTGCTCCCGCCGCGTCCGCGGCCGTCCGCAGGTCCTCCAGCTCGAAGAGCGGCACGCCGAACTTGGAATGAGCGCCGGCCGTACGAACGTGCTGATGATGGCCGTGGCCGCGCCCGGTGTCGATCCGCACGAACAACTCTGCGTCGTGAAACAGCTCCGGCCAGGAGCGCAGCACGTAAAGGTTGTCCACCGTCAGCCGGACGCCCTGCGCGACCGCCCAGGCATACTCCGCGCGCGGGGCGAAATTCGGCGTGAACAGGATCCGCTCCCGGCCCAGCCCGGGCAGCGTCGCCAGCACGCGTTCCACCTCTGCCTGCGAAACGCATTCGAATGACAGGCCGGCGTCAGCGACCCGCCGCAGCACGCCCGGGTGCGGGTTGGCCTTGATGGCGTAAAGCGCACGCGACAGCGACCCCATGCCGGCCAGCGACCGCGCCTGTGCCTCGACCGCCGCCAGGTCGTAGACGTAGGCCGCGTCGCGATCGCCGAGCACCTGCAGCAACTCGCTGCGCCGGGTCCGCCACCACGGCACTTCCTCGAGGGCGGGCTTCTGCGGCGCGTACAGCTGTTCCCAGGTCGGACCCATCACCGGGTCGGCATCGGTTGCGCGAATCAGCAGGTCGTGCAACTGCGCCACCAGCCGGTCGCCCTGGGCCTCGTCGATCACGAAGGTGAAGTTGAGGTCATTCGCCGCCTGGCTGACGAGGTAGATCTTCTGCTCCTCGAACAGCTCGAAGGCCTTGCCCAGCTGGTGAATGATCGCCCTGATATTGCGGCCGAGCAGCGATAGCGATGCGCAGGGGCCGATCAGCTTGACGCGGCAGAGCACGGACAGGTCCTCGACCAGCGCATCGAGCACCGACCCGTCGAGGGTGTTGGCCTGCGGATCGAGGGTAACCGTGACGTTCGTCTCGGACGTCGATACCAGGTCCACGGACAGGCCATGCCGCTTGAAGATCTGGAACGCATCGGCGAGGAAGCCCACCTGGTGCCACATGCCGGGACTGTCCATCGACACCAGCGTGATGCCCTTGCGGATCGCGATCGCCTTGACCTGCGCGCCGCTGTCCGCCGGTTGCCCGCTGATGACCGTGCCCGCGGTGTCGGGGCTCTGGGTCGCGTGCACGTGCACCGGTATCCCGGCCTGCCGGGCCGGGAGAATGCAGCGCGGGTGCAGGACCTTCGCGCCGTTGGTCGCGATTTCCTGCGCCTCGTCGTAATGCAGGGACTTGAGCAGCCTGGCACTGGGTATCGCCCGGGGGTTCGCCGAAAACATGCCGGGGACGTCGGTCCAGATTTCGAGCCGGGCGGCGGCAAGCTTGGCTGCGATATAGGCCGCGGAAGTGTCGGATCCGCCGCGCCCGAGAAGGACGGTATGCCCATCCTCGTCCGAGGCGATGAAGCCCTGCGTAAGCACGACCGTACCGTGCGCCGCCAGGTCCCGCGAGATCGACTCGTCGTGGGCGAAGTCGCAGGTCGCCGACAGCAGCGAGGCGCGATCCGACGCGTCGCGACGTTCCGCAGCCCGCAGGATGCCGCGCGCGTCGACCAGGGTCGTCGGAATGCCTTGGGCGTTAAGGAACGCGGCGCCCAGCTCGGTCGCCATCAGCTCGCCGGTCGCCATCACCCGGGCCCGAACCGGGTCGCTCACCTCGCCCACCAGCGACACCCCCGCCGCGATCTTCTCGAGGTCCGCCAGGTGCCGCTCGACTCCCTGAGGCATGTCGATGCCGAGCTCGCGCGCAAGATCGACGTGGCGCGCCCGGATCGCGGCCAGCGTCACGCCCTGCTCGCCGGCAAGCGCCTGCTGCAGCAGCACTTCGAGCGAATCGGTGATCTTCGAGAGTGCGGAGTGAACGACGACCGGCGCTTCGCCCGCAGCCAGCCGCTGGCCCACGACCGCCGCGATGTTGCGCCAGTTCGCCAGCGATGAAACGCTCGTTCCCCCGAACTTGAGAACGACCCAGGGGGATCCTGCTGCCACTTTCATCGACGCTCTTCCTGATTGTCCCTTCGCGTCCGTCTTCGCGCCTCCTCATTTTGCATTGCAGCGCGACTCATGTCGCGCCCCGAAAAGCGCCACCCAAAAAAAAGGCCGCGCACCGTCGGTGCGCGGCCCTCGTCGATTCGGTGGGGACTGGTCAGGCCTCGTCCACGTCGTAGTCGTCCTTGAGCTCACGGGCCAGGCGTCGCTCGGCCAGGACGTCCTCCAGCTTGCTCCACGCGGCCTGCGGCGATTTCCGCCCAGGCTTCGGCCGCCGGTCGCCCACGACGATCAGCTTGTCGAGGTCCTCTTCACCATCGGAGTCGAAATCGTCGTCGAGGCTGAATTCTTCGCGCTCGCTCATGAAGCTGAATTCCCCGTTGATTCAACGCTCTGCGCATCAATTCGAAGGCGATGCGGGCAGCGCAATATATACGAACTGGGCGACAGTTCAACTGTCGGTGGATTCCGTCCCCCGGTTCATCCGCCACCCGGCGGCGGCCGGCCCAGCTCGACCTCGACCGGCGATCCCGGGGCGAGCCCGAGCTGGCGGCAGGCGCTGCCCTCGACCCACGCCGCTTCCAGGACCCCGAAGGCGTTGATCAGGGCAATCCCGGTGCCCGGCGGCCGGTCACCATAGGTCCGGACCCAGGGCAGCGCATGGCCTCCGAAGGAGACACGCTTCACTTCATATGGAACAATAGATTGTGACTCTATGTTGCTGAAACAATTGCCGTAATGATCGACAATTATTACCCTTCCGAGGACCGTCTTGCCCAGTACCTCCGGGGGAGCCCAGCCCGGCCTGACCCAGTCGTCGCAGGGCGAGCCCAGCTTCTCGAAGGGAACCTCGCCCGAGGACAACTCGCCCGCGAGAGGCCCGAGGACGTCTCGCCCGTGGAACGTGGCGCTCGGCTCACGGATCCCCAACTCGAGCAGCGTGGACGCCGCGACGGCCCGGACCTTCGCTCCCGGCAAGCCCGCCAGCGGGCCAAGCACGCCGTTGTCGGGAGCGAGGAATAACTGGTCGTCCACCGCCACCGCCAGGAGTCGCCGGTCGGTTCCGACACCGGGGTCGACGATGATGGATCGGGCCAATCGAATAAGAAAAAACAACAAATTGCAGGTGACTGGTGCAGTCTTGTATCAGACCGTCTA
>DATHZW010000440.1:0-3222 GCA_035458405.1 Steroidobacteraceae bacterium
CCGCCAGCAGGAAGCCATCCGGGCACTGTTCTCCACCGGCTTCTTCCGCGACATCGAGCTGCGACGCGACGGCAACACCCTCGTCGTGGTCGTCTTCGAGCGTCCTTCGATCGAGAGCTTCACGATCGAGGGCAACAAGGACATCAAGACCGAGGACCTGCAGCGCTCGCTCAGGAACGTCGGCCTGGCGCAGGGCAAGACCTTCGACCGCTCCGTGCTGGAGGAGGTCACCAGCTACCTGACCGACCAGTACTACAGCCGCGGCAAGTACGCGGTCCAGGTGAAGACCGACGTGGTCGAGGTGCCGGGCAACAAGGTGAGGATCTCGATCGACGTCGTCGAAGGCAAGCGCGCGAAGATCCGCCAGATCAACGTGGTCGGCAACACGGTCTACCCGGAAGACGACCTGATCAAGGCGTTCGAGCTGAAGACGCCGAACTGGCTTTCCTGGTACCGCCAGGACGACCGCTACTCGCGCGAGTCGCTGCAGGGCGACCTCGAGAAGCTGCGCTCCTACTACCAGGACCGCGGCTATGCCAACTTCGACATCGAGTCCACGCAGGTGGCGATCGCGCCGGAGAAGGACGACATCTTCATCACGGTGAACGTGAAGGAGGGCGAGGTCTACACCGTCGGCGAGGTCAAGATCGCGGGCAAGATGGTGGTTCCGGAGGCGCAGCTGAGGCAGTTGCTGCTGGTGCAGCCGGGGCAGACCTACTCACGCAGGCTGATCACGCAGACCCAGGAGCTGATGTCGCTGCGACTGGGCCAGGACGGCTATGCCTTCGCCAAGATCGACCCGGTGCCGCAGGAAAACGAGGAGGACAATACCGTCAACCTGACGTTCTTCGTCGATCCGGGCAACCGCACCTACGTGAGGCGGATCGACTTCCAGAACACCAGCGCGATCGACGACGAGGTGCTGCGGCGCGAGATGCGCCAGCTCGAAGGCTCCTACCTCTCGAACGCGCTGCTCGACCGCTCCAAGGAGCGCCTGCAGCGCCTGCCGTACATCGAGAAGGTGGAGTTCGAGACGCAGCCGGTACCGGGCACGCCCGACCTCGTCGACGTCGACTTCGACATCAAGGAAGGGCTGCCGGGCCAGTTCAGCGGCGGCATCGGCTATTCCGCGTCCCAGGGCGCGATCCTCAACGGCAGCTTCGTGCATTCCAACTTCATGGGTTCGGGAGAGCGCCTGGCGATGGAGGTGGCTGGCGGCAAGTACTCGAAGGTCTACAGCATCTCGCACACCGACCCGTACACGAACATCGACGGCGTCGCCCGGACCTTTGGCCTGCAGTACCGCGACATCACCCAGTACGTTTCGGCGTCCTCGGACTTCTCGACCAAGACCTACTCGGGGTCGCTGGAGTACGGCTACCCGATCTCCGAGTTCCAGGCGGTGCGCTTCGGCATGGTGCTGCAGAAGTCGGACCTGATCACCAACGAGTTCGGCAGCGCCGCCGAGTCCGTGAACTGGGTCAAGAACAACGGCAATCCCTACACCAAGGACCTCGTGCAGCAGACCATCGACCCCGCCACCGGCGAGATCATCGACGTCACCACGACGCTGTACGGCACCAAGTACACCACCTACGAGCTGACCGCGGGCTGGTCCTACGACACGCGCAACCGCGCGCTGTTCGCCACGCGGGGCACCCGTCACTCGCTGGGCGTTTCGGCCACGGTCCCGGGCAGCGACGTCGAGTACTACATGCTCAGCTACGATTTCCTGAAGCTGTTGCCCATCTACCGCTCGTGGACGGTCGCGTTCGCCTCCGAGCTGGCTTATGGCAACAGCTTCGGTTCCAAGACGACCGCGCTGCCGCCGTACCGGCAGTTCTTCGCCGGCGGCCCGGAGACCGTGCGCGGCTTCCGCGAAAGCCGGCTGGGCCCGAAGGACAGCTTCGGCAACCCCTACGGCGGCAACCTGAAGGTGACCGGCCGCGCCGAGCTCATCTTCCCGGTGCCCGACAAGTGGCGCGCCAGCGCCCGGGTCAGCGCCTTCTACGACATCGGCAACGTCTTTTCCGAGGGAATGAACATCAATTTCGTCGGCACGGACCGGGTGACCCCGGTCGACTACAGCTTCGATTACAATGAGCTGAAGCAATCCGCCGGCATTGCCGTGCAGTGGCTGGCGCCGCTGGGCATCTTCCGGTTCAGCTACGCATTCCCGCTGAACCAGAAGAAAGCCGAGGGCGTGCTGTATGGAGACGAAGTCGAGGGTTTCCAGTTCACAGTTGGTTCCGCATTCTGAGGTCTTGCAAAACATGTCTATCAAGCTCAAGAACGCCTGGCTCGCCGTCGCTGCGGCTGCCGTGACGCTCACTCCCGCGATCGCCTCGGCCGAGGTCAAGATCGCCTTCGTCAACACCGCCAAGCTGCTCGAGGAGTCGCCGCAGGCGCGCGCCGCGCAGCAGGCCCTCGAGACCGAGTTCCTGCCGCGCCAGCGCGAGCTGGCGGACCAGCAGAAGGCGCTGCAGGACAAGGAAGAGAAGCTCAAGCGCGACGCCGCGGTGATGTCGGAAGCGGATCGCAGCAAGGCCGAGCGCGAGCTGCGTGACGGCCAGCGCGACCTGGCGCGCCGTTTCAACGAGCTTCAGGAAGACGCCAACCTGCGTCGCAACGAGGAGTTCGGCAAGGTCCAGCGCACGCTCCTGCAGGAGGTCCAGACCTACGCCCGCGCCAACAGCTTCGACCTCATCGTCAGCGACGGCGTGCTGTTCGCCGCCCCCTCGGTCGACGTGACGACGCAGGTGATCGCCGCGCTCAAGGCCAAGGCGCCGGCCGCGCCCGCGAAGAACTGATCGCGAGCGTCCGCAGGACAATGGGGACGACCCTCGGCGAGCTGGCGGTCCGATTCGGCCTCGAGCTCGCCGGGGATCCTGATGCCGTGGTCGGCTCCGTGGCCACGCTGCAGTCCGCGGGTCCCGGCACGGTTTCGTTCCTGGCCAATCCCCGCTACCGGCGCCACCTCGCCAATACGCAGGCGACCGCCGTGGTCCTCGACCCGGCCTCGGCCGAAGCCTGCCCGGTGGCGGCGCTGGTCAGCGCCAACCCGTACGCGGCCTTTGCGCGAATCGCGCAGGTCCTGCACCCGCGCCCCAGGGCGGTTGCCGGCGTCCACCCGTCGGCTGTCGTCGATCCCGCCGCCAGGGTGGCCGCCGACGCCACGATAGGGCCGCAGGCGGTCGTCGAGGCCGACGTCGAGATCGGGCC
>DATHZW010000441.1:0-20207 GCA_035458405.1 Steroidobacteraceae bacterium
ATGCAGATGAAGGTTGCCGACCTGATGCGCGACGCCGACCTGCTTCCCCGGGTCCAGCAGGCGGCGGAGGTGATGCTGGAGCAACATGCGGCTAACATTGCACCGCTCAAGCGCCGCTGGATCGGCGCCGGCACCCGTTACGGCAAAGTATGACCGCGCTTCCCATCCCTGCCGCCCTTGACGCCGCCAGCCCGCCGCGCTGGACGCGAGAGATCGCGGATCTCGGCGCGGGACCGGTCGCGCGCTCCTGGCTGAGCGAATCGGGGCTGCTCACCGAGCGGGTCCGCGAGCAGTGCCCGGGCGAATTCGGCCTGCGGATCGTAAGCGAGCGGCTCGGCCTGCTTTCGTCCGCCGACGCCCGCGCGCTGGCCGTGACCGACCTGTCCGGGTTCATACGGGAGATCGAGCTGACCTGCGACACGACCGCCGCCATCTTCGCGCAGACGCTGGTACCGGCCGCGACGCTGGCCGCGGAACCCTGGCTGTCGGCGCTGGGCCGGGACGCGCTCGGACCGCGCCTGGCCAGGATGGGCAGGGCGCTGCGCGAGCCCCTCGAATTCGCGCGCCTCGGGCCCACCGACGAACTGTTCCGCCGGGCGCTGCGCAGGCCCGCCCCCTTACCCGCCGGGCTCTGGGCCCGTCGCGCGCGCTACCGGCTCGCGGCCCATTGCCTGATCGTGCAGGAAGTGTTCCTCACGGGCGCCGGCGAATGAGTGCCGAATTCCGCCCTGCCCCGCCGCCCCGGCCACGCCGGGACCCGACCTACAAGCCGACCTACAAGCCGACGCCGCTGCGCGACGGTTGGCGCGCGCTCGCCCACACGCTGTCGGACTACGCGCAGCTGATGCGCCTGCACCGGCCCATCGGCATCTGGCTGCTGATGTGGCCGGCGCTGTGGGCGTTATGGATCGCCGGGAACGGCCGTCCCGACGCGCAGGTCTTCATCATATTCATGGCGGGCGTAGTCGTGATGCGCTCGGCCGGTTGCGTGATCAACGACTACGCCGACCGCGAGTTCGATCCGCAGGTGCGACGGACGGCAGACCGGCCACTGGCCTCGGGGCGCGTGCAACCCGGCGAGGCGCTGACGCTGTTTGCCGGCCTCGGCCTCGTCGCCACCGGCCTGGCCCTGTTGCTCGACCCGCTTGCCCAGCTGTATGCGGTCGGCGGTGCGCTGCTGGCGGTGACCTATCCCTTCGCCAAGCGCTACGTGCAGCTGCCGCAGTTCTATCTCGGGGTCGCCTTCGCGTGGTCGATTCCGATGGCATTCGCGGCGCTCACCGCCACCGTCCCGAAGGTCGCCTGGCTGATGGTGGTGACCGTCGTGCTGTGGGCCGCCGTTTACGACACCATGTACGCGATGGTCGACCGCGAGGACGACCTGCGCATCGGCCTGAAATCCACCGCCATCCTGTTCGGCGACGCCGATCGCGCCATCATCGCCGCGATGCAGGCGATGGTCCTGCTGGCGCTGTACCTCGTGGGCGATGAAGCCGGCCTCGGCAGCTGGTATCGCGCCGGAATCGGGGCAGGTGCCGTGTTCTTCCTGTACGAACAGTGGCTGATCCGCGACCGCGATCCCGGCGGCTGCTTCCGTGCCTTCAACAACAACCACTATTTCGGCATGGTTGTCTTCATCGGCATCGCGCTCGACTACCTGTTTCGATGAAGCGCCGGCTCCGCCTGTCGCTGCAACTGGCCGCGCTGGTCGTGGTCGCGCTGGCGATCCACGCCTGGCAGACGCGCGACATGCTGCCGGCAGACCAGCGGATCATGGCGCCGTCGTTCCTGCTGGCCGACGTCGCGGGGCGGCCCGTGGCGAGCGAATCGCTGGCCGGAAAGCCGGTCGTGCTCTACTTCTTCGCGCCCTGGTGCCATGTCTGCGCCGCCAGCGCGCCGCAGCTGCGCTGGTTCGACCGCTGGTTCGGCGAGTCGACCCGGGTGGTCCTCGTTGCGCTCGACTTCGAGTCGCCGGCCGAAGTGAGCGCCTGGACCCGCTCGCACGACATCGGGCTGCCGGTCCTGCTGGGTGACGCGGAACTTGCGGCCGCCTACCGGATCCGCGGCTACCCCACCTACTACGTGCTCGACAGCCGCGGACGGATTGCCGGGAGGGACTTCGGCCTCACGACGGTCGCCGGCCTCTGGTGGCGCACCCTGGGGCTGTCGCGGTGAGCCGGGGGCTGTTCGACTCCCGGCAGCTGGCGGGTGCGGCGCTGACGGCGCTGGCCTGGCTGGCCTCGCCGCAAGCGGCCGTCAGTGACGATTACGCCGCAGCGAGACAGGAGTTCGTGGCCGCCTATGCGCGGGCCGAAGCCGGACGCGGGCCGCCGGAAGCCGGCGACAGCGACGCGCTCGTCGCCTACCCGCTCTATCCCTACGTCCAGGCGGCGAGGCTTCGCGCGGCGCTGACCGCCGCGCCTGCGCCGGCCACGGCATTGCCGGTGGACGACGCGGCACGGCAGTTCCTGGCCGCGCACGGCGACGAACCGGTCGGGCGAATTGTCCGGCGCGCGTGGCTGCCGTCGCTGGCCGCGCGCCGCCAGTGGCGGGAATTCCTGGAGACCTATGCGCAGGCAAGGTCGCCGGAACAGCCGCTGCGTTGCCAGGCCATCGCCGCGCGCATGGCGCTGGGCCAGGAGCAGGGACTCGAGGAGGCGGTCATCGCCGAGTGGCTGACGCCGAGAAGCGCCGACGACGCCTGCGACCCGGCCTTCGACTGGCTGAAGGCCCGGGGCACGCTGGACGAGACACTCGTGGAAAGACGCGCCCGGCTCGCCCTCGCCGAGGGCGAGACCCGCCTGGCCAGGTGGCTGGCGAAGTCGCTGGCGCCGGAACGGGCGCGGCCGCTGCGTGACTGGGCGCTGCTGATCGATTCGCCCGAGGCGGCGATTGACGCACTGCTCGCCGCGCCGTCGACGCCGGTCGAGGACGCGGCGCTGCTCGACGGCTGGACCCGGCTGGCACGCCGGAATCCCGCGGCCGCGGTCGATCGCTTCGATGCGCTGGTCCGGGCACGCAAGCTGGATGCCCCCGGGGCCAGCCCCTACGCCCGCGCGCTGGCGCTGGGCCTGGCCTGGAGCCGCCGGCCCGGGGCGCTGGAATACTTCGCGAAGGTCGCTGCCGCCGACTTCGACGACATCGCACTCGAGTGGCAGGTTCGTGCCGCCCTCTGGGCCGGCGACTGGGCGCGCGTTGTGCGCGCCGTCGGCG
Organism: Steroidobacteraceae bacterium; assembly: GCA_035458405.1. Taxonomy (GTDB): domain Bacteria; phylum Pseudomonadota; class Gammaproteobacteria; order Steroidobacterales; family Steroidobacteraceae; genus SG8-30. The sequence continues at coordinate 3,214 of DATHZW010000441.1, forward strand.
CCATGCCGGCCGCGCTGGCCGCCGACACCCGCTGGCGCTACTGGGCGGCGCGTGCACAGGAAGCCCTCGGAAATGCCGACTTGGCACGATCGCTTTACGCCGGGATCGCATCGACCGACAACTGGTTTGCGGTGCTTGCCGCGGCCCACCTCGGCGAGACCTTCGCGCCGCACCCCAGGCAGCTTGCCTACGAGCCGGACACGGTGCCCGCGCTCGAGCGCTCCGCGCCGTTCCTGCGCGCCCGCGAGCTGCTGGAGTCGGACCTGCCGTCGCTGGCGCAGGCCGAGTGGAACGCGGGCTACCAGGCGCTGGATTCATCGGTCCGGCCGGCCGCGGTAATCATGGCCAGCCGCTGGGGCTGGCACTTCCAGGCGATCGCGTCGGCGGCCCAGCTTGCGGTGTTCGACGACTACCCGCTGCTCTTTCCCCGGCCCTTTGAACAGCCGGTGGCCGAAGCCGCCAAGGCGAGCCGGCTGCCGTCGACGCTCATCTACTCGGTCATCCGGCAGGAGAGCCTGTACCAGCCGTGGGCGGTCTCCGGGGCAGGCGCGATCGGCCTGATGCAGCTGTTGCCGACGACCGCCCGGCGCACCGCCAGGGCGATGGGCCGGCCCCGGCCGACTCACCGGGCGCTGGCGCGACCGGAGGTCAACCTGCCGCTGGGCGCGGGTTTCCTGGCGCAGCTCGTCGATCGCTTCGGCGGCCAGGTGGTGCTGGCGCTGGCCGGCTACAACGCGGGGCCGGGCGCGACCCGGCGCTGGCTGCCCGACGCTCCCATGGACATGGACGTCTGGGTGGAGAACATCCCCTACAACGAGACGCGCAGCTACGTGCAGCGCATCATGTGGTACAGCGTCGTGTTCGAGTGGCTCGAGGACGGCGAGGCCGAGGACCCGAGCCCCTGGCTGGAGAAGGTGAGGCCGGTCGACTGAGCGCTGCCTGACGCCTCCCGGGTGTCAGGCCCGCGCCACCGCCCACACCTCCACCCACTCCGCGCCACCGGCTTTCAGCGCCCGTGCCAGTTCCTCGACCGTGCTGCCCGTGGTCAGGACGTCGTCGACGATCGCGACCCTGCTGAACCCGAGCGGCCTGGCAAGTTCGAAAGCGCCACGCAGGTTGCGGCGCCGCGCCGCGGCGTCGAGGCCGGCCTGCCCGGCGGTGGCCCGGATGCGGCGGGCGGCATCGTAGACGACGGGCAGTTCCAGCTCCCTGGCGGCGGCCCGGGCGATTTCCATCGCCTGGTTGAAGCCCCGGCGAGCCTCGCGCCCACGATGCAGCGGCACCGGCACGAGCGCCTGGACGTGAATCGCGTGGGCGGCGAGCGCACGCCGCCCGAGGAGGGTGCCGAGCACCCTGGCGGCCGCGATGTCGCCCCCGTACTTCATGCGCCGGACAATCCAGTCCAGGGGGTGCTCGTAGAGGAAGGCCGCGAAGGCCGCGTCGAAGTCCCGCGGAGCCTGCAGGCAACTGCCGCACAGGAACCTGTCCGGCTGCGGCAACGGCATCGCGCAGCCGGTGCAGGCCGGCAGGTCGCGTAACAGCTCCGCCTCGCAGTCCCGGCACAGGTCGAGCGCCGGCGGCTGCCCCGCATCCAGGCACAGCAGGCAGCGGGGCGGGAAAATCCTCGCCAGGACAAGGTCATACAGGCCGTAAACCCGGAGGCCGGTCCCAGGTTGACAGCCAAACAGGCGCTCCCAATACTTCCCCGACGTCATGCCAGACAGCCTGCACCCCAGGCAGGCCGGCGCGGCATCCCGTTTCCGGCCTGAAGGATGAAATTCTCATGAATGTCGACACCGCCCGCCTTGGCGAGACCCGCTCGAACTGGACGCTCGACGAGGTGCGCAGCCTGTTTGCCCTGCCCTTCGCCGACCTCGTGTTCCACGCGCAGTCCGTCCACCGCCGCAACTTCGACCCGAACGAGGTCCAGGTCTCGACGCTCCTGTCCATCAAGACGGGCGCCTGCCCCGAGGACTGCGCCTACTGCCCGCAGAGCGTCCGTTACGACACGGGGCTCGAGCGCGAGGAACTCATGGCCGTGGAGGAAGTCGTCGACCGGGCGCGGGCGGCGCGCGACGCTGGCGCGACCCGCTTCTGCATGGGCGCGGCCTACCGCAGCCCCAAGGACCGCGACCTTCGGGTCATCATGGAAATGGTGCGCGGCGTCCGTGAACTCGGCCTCGAGACCTGCGCCACGCTCGGCATGCTGACGCCCGCCCAGGCCTGTGCGCTGAAGGAAGCGGGACTCGACTACTACAACCATAACCTCGACACCTCGGCCGAGTTCTACGACAGGATCATCACGACCCGGAGCTTCCAGGATCGGCTCGACACGCTCGCGGCCGTGCGCGAGGCGGGCATCAACGTCTGCAGCGGCGGCATCCTCGGCATGGGCGAAAGCGAGGGCGACCGCGCAGCGATGCTGCACACGCTGGCAACGATGCCGCAGCACCCGGAAAGCGTGCCGATCACCCAGCTGGTGCAGGTCGAGGGCACGCCACTGGCCGGCAGCGCGCCGCTCGATCCGCTCGAGTTCGTTCGCTGCATCGCCGTGGCGAGGATCCTCATGCCGCGCTCGCACGTCCGGCTGTCCGCCGGCCGCAGTGAGATGAGCGACGAGATGCAGGCCCTGTGCTTCCTCTGCGGCGCGAATTCCATCTTCTACGGCGAGCGGCTGCTCACCACGGGCAATCCCGACGTCGAACGCGACCAGCAGCTGTTCGCGCGACTGGGAATCCGGCCGGAATCGGCGCCCGGCACCTCTTCCGGCGAACCCGCGGCGTCCGATCCCGCCCTCAGCCTGCGGGGCACGGCGTTCAGGGCGGCTGCCTGCACCAAGCGGGGCCAGGGTGGGCTCTGATCCCGCTGCCGCGCTCGACGCCCTGCGCGCGGCCGGACTCTACCGTCGTCGTCGCATCGTCGAGGGTCGCGCCTGCGGCGCGCGGCAGGTCGTGGACGGGCGCGAGGCGCTGGTGTTCTGTTCCAACGACTACCTGGGACTCGCCCGGGACCCGCGAATCGCAGAAGCTTTCGCGCGGGCCGCTTCCGACTACGGGGTAGGCAGCGGTGCGTCCCACCTGGTCACCGGCCATCACCGCGAACACCACGCGCTCGAGGAAGCGCTCGCGGAATTCACGGGACGCCAGCGGGCGCTGCTGTTCTCCACGGGTTACATGGCGAACCTTGGCGTCGCCTGCGCGCTGGCCGGGCGCAGCGACGCCGTGCTCGAGGATCGCCTCAATCACGCCTCGCTGCTGGACGCGGGCCTGCTCTCTGGCGCGCGTTTCTCGCGCTTCCCGCACGCGGACGCCGCCGCACTCCGGCGGCGCCTCGAGCGCGGCGGCCGCGGCCGGGCGCTGGTGCTCACCGACGGCGTGTTCAGCATGGACGGAGACCTGGCGCCCCTGCCCGCGATGGCGGCGGCCTGCTCGGGCTTCCGCGCCACGCTGGTCGTCGATGACGCCCACGGCCTGGGCGTGCTGGGCGCAACCGGGCGCGGGACACTGGAGCACTTCGGCATCGGGCCCGGTGAAGTGCCCGTGCTGGTCGGGACTTTCGGCAAGGCCTTCGGCACCTTCGGCGCCTTCGCGGCCGGCGACCAGGCGCTCGTGGAACTCCTCATCCAGCGCGCCCGCACCTACGTCTACACGACCGCGCTGCCGCCGGCCGTCGCCGCCGCCACCCGGACGGCGCTGTCGATCGTGCAGTCGGAGCCGTGGCGACGCGAGCGCGCACTGGCCCACGCCGCGCGGTTCCGCCAGCTGGCAATGCAGGCCGGACTGCCACTCGGCGATTCGTTCACGCCGATCCAGCCGGTCCTGCTCGGCGCCCCGGGCGTCGCCACGGCGGCGAGCGAGGCACTGCTGGAGCGGGGCTTTCTCGTCGCCGCGATACGGCCACCCACGGTGCCTGCGGGCAGTTCGCGCCTGCGGGTGACGCTTTCCGCCGCCCACGAGGAAGGGGACGTCGAGCGGCTGGTGGAAGCGTTGGTTGAGGTGCTGGGCGAGGCCGCAAAGAGGCGCCAGGCACCGTTTCAAAAAGGGGACAGTCCCCATGCGGGGACCGCCCCCGTCGAGACGGTGCCTGGCACCGCCGCCCACATTCCATGACGCTCTACGCCGAGACCATTGGCGACGGCGCCGACGTCGTGCTGCTGCACGGCTGGGGCCTGCACGGCGGCCTGTTCGCGCCGCTGGCGGCCGCGCTGTCCGCCCGCCATCGGGTCACCTGCATCGACCTGCCGGGTCACGGCAGGAGCCCCTTCGACCCCGCGTTCGACGACCTGGCCGGCCTCGCGCGCGCGGTCGACCAGGCCCTGCCGCCCGCCTGCACGCTCGTCGGCTGGTCGCTCGGGGGGACCGTAGCGGCGCAGCTCGCGGCGACCGGCTGCCCGAAGATCGAGCGACTGGTGCTCGTGGCCGCCACGCCGCGCTTCGTGCGCGATGCGTCCTGGGCGCATGGGCTGGCCCCGGCCGTCGTCGACGAATTCGCATTGCAGCTCCGTCGCGACTATCGGGAACTGATACGCCGCTTCCTGTCGCTGCAGGCTCGCGGGGACGAGAGGCAGGTCGCCCTGCTCAGGCAGCTGCGCGCGGCCGTCTTCGAGCATGGCGAGCCGGATCCCGCGGCGCTCGACGCCAGCCTGGCGGTGCTGACGGAGTCGGATCTGCGGGGCGTCGTCGGCAACATCTCCGTTCCCACGCTGGTCATCGCCGGTGAATACGACCGGCTGACGCCGCCCGCGGCGTCGGGCTGGATGGCGGCGAACATCCGCAACGCACGCCTGAGCCTGCTGAAGGGGGCCGGACACGCTCCGTTCCTGTCGCATGCCGACGAGTTCCTCGGGGAGCTGCTCCGGTTCCTGCCCGCCGGGCCGGGCCGGCAGGAGTGCGCATGAGCGGCAAGGTCTTCGAGATCGACCTGGCCGCGGTACGCCGTTCGTTCGATCGCGCCGCGCGAGGCTACGACGAGGCCGCCGTGCTGCAGGCCGAGGTGCGGGCCAGGCTGCTCGAGCGCCTGGACTACGTGAACCTCGAGCCGGAGGTGATCCTCGACGTCGGCTGCGGCACCGGACATTCGTCGCGGGCGCTCAAGGACCGGTTCCCGGATGCCCGGGTCGTCGCGCTCGACCTCGCCGAGGGCATGCTCGCCGAGGCCGCGAAGCGCCAGTCCTGGCGCCGCCGGTTCGCGCGCGTCTGCGGCGACGTCACGCGACTGCCGCTCGCCGACGCCTCGATCGACCTCGCGTTTTCCAACCTGACGCTGCAGTGGTGCGCGGATCCGGACGTCGCCTTCGCCGAGTTGCGCCGCGTGCTGAGGCCCCGCGGGCTGCTGAACTTCACGACCTTCGGCCCGGACACCCTCATCGAGCTGCGCGAAGCCTGGGCGCAGGCGGACCGGCACCCGCACGTCAGCCGGTTCGCCGACATGCACGAGCTCGGGGACGGGCTGGTCAGGACCGGCCTGGCCGAGCCCGTGATGGACGTGGAGCGTTTCACGCTCACCTACCCCGACGTGCTCGGCCTGATGCGCGACCTGAAGGCCATCGGCGCCCACAATGCGGCGGCCCGGCGGCCGCGCGGCCTGACGGGCCGCGGCCGGCTGCGCGCGATGGAGGCCGCCTACGAGGGAAGGCGCCGGGATGGCGTCCTGCCCGCTACCTACGAGGTCGTGTTCGGTCAGGCCTGGGGACCGGCCGGCAAGCCGGCGCGCGGCCGGCGCAGCGGTGAGTTCAGCATTGCGCCCGACGCGATCGGGCGGATGAAGCCTGGGGACTGAAAATCATGCGGCGCGATTTCTTCGTGACGGGAACTGACACCGGCGTCGGCAAGACGCTGGTCAGCGCGGCGCTGCTGCGCGCCCTCCGTCGGCAACGGATTGCGGTGGCCGGCATGAAGCCCGTCGCCTCGGGCTGCGCGGCCACGCCCGGCGGCCTGCGCAACGACGACGCGCTGCTCCTGCAGGCGGAAAGTTCGCGGCCGTGGCCCTATCGGACCATCAACCCCTATGCCTTCGAGCCGGCCATCGCTCCCGAGCTGGCGGCAAGGGAGGCAGGCGTCGCGGTCAGCCTCGACACCATAGCGACGGCTTTCGGGAGCCTCCAGGGCGGCAGCGACGTGGTGATCGTCGAGGGCGCCGGTGGCTTCCTGGTGCCGCTCGGGGCCGGCCTGTCCTTCGCCGACCTGCCCTCGGCCCTGGGCCTGGAGGTCATCCTGGTCGTGGGCCTCCGGCTCGGCTGCGTGAACCACGCGCTGCTGACCGCCGAGGCCGTCCGCCGCCGCGGCCTGCCGCTCGCGGGCTGGGTGGGGAATCTCATCGACCCGGATTTCGCCAGGCTCGAGGCCAACCTCGACAGTCTCGGGCAGCGGCTGGACGCCCCGCGCCTCGGCGTCATCGGGTACCGCGATCCCCCCGACGTCGGCCTGGCTGCCGACGCGCTCACGGGCCTGCCGGGCGTTGCCGCCATGCCGCGGGGCTGACCCGCAGCGGCTGGCACTCCAGGCAGGCGAGTGCCAAACGTTGCTTCCCCGGACAGGCCGGGCTGCCCCTGGCCTGCGCGATTCGCGTATCCCCGTGGGCATTCCGCGTATTGCCACTGGGTTGACGTCCCCACAGGATCGACGACGAGCGTGGAGAAGGGTCCGCGCGAAACGTGTGCACGCGGGCGTTGAGGGGCGGCTCGTGGGCGTCGGGTCGATAAAAAACAGACCCAGCCGGTACCGCGGCCGAGCGACCTCCCTTCAGGCCGTATGGATTTCGGCGCCAAGCCGGCCCAAACGGGAGGTCCCATGGCTGACACCTTCTATGACGTGATGCGCCGCCGGGGCATTTCACGCCGCAGCTTCCTCAAGTTCTGCAGCCTGACGGCTACCTCGCTGGGCCTCGGCCCGGCGTTCGTGCCGCAGATCGTGCATGCGATGGAGACCAAGCCGCGTACGCCGGTCATCTGGCTGCATGGCCTCGAATGCACCTGCTGCACCGAGGCGTTCATCCGTTCGGCGCATCCGCTGGTCGCCGACGTGATCCTGTCGATGATCTCGCTCGACTACGACGACACGATCATGGCGGCCGCCGGCCACCAGGCCGAGCAGATCCTCGAGGACACGATCGCAAAGTACGACGGCCAGTTCGTGCTTGCCTGCGAGGGCAACCCGCCGCTCAACGAGGACGGCATGTACTGCTTCCAGGGCGGCGTTCCCTACCTCGAGAAGCTGAGGAAGATGGCCGACCATGCGGCCCATGTCATCGCCTGGGGTTCCTGCGCATCCTGGGGATGCGTCCAGGCGGCGAAGCCGAACCCGACGCAGGCGACGCCGATCCACAAGGTGCTGAACAAGCCGGTCATCAAGGTGCCTGGCTGCCCGCCGATCCCGGAAGTCATGACCGGAATCGTCACCTACCTGCTGACCTTCGGCGTTCCGGAACTCGACCGCCAGGGGCGGCCGAAGATGTTCTACAGCCAGCGCATCCACGACAAGTGCTATCGCCGGCCGCACTTCGACGCCGGCCAGTTCGTCGAGAAGTTCGATGACGAGGGCGCGAAGAAGGGCTACTGCCTGTACAAGGTCGGCTGCAAGGGCCCGACGACCTACAACGCCTGCTCGACCGTCCGCTGGAACGAGGCCGTGTCCTTCCCGATCGGCTCGGGCCACGGCTGCATCGGCTGCGCCGAGGACGATTTCTGGGACAAGGGCTCGTTCTACGACCGCGTCACCGACATCCAGCCGCAGATCGAGAGCACGGCGGACAAGGTCGGCGGCACGCTCGCGGCCGTCGCCGGCGCCGCCGTCGCGGCGCACGCGGCCGCGACCGCGATCAAGCGCGCGCGCTCAGGTAAGGGCGAGAGGACCACAGAGAAGGGAGGTGCCTGATCATGGCCGCCAACGTACAGGGCTTTGAGCTCGACAACAGCGGCAAGCGGGTCGTCGTCGACCCGATCTGCCGTATCGAAGGGCACCTTCGGATCGAGGTCAACCTCGACGACCAGAACGTCATCCGCAACGCCGTGTCCACGGGCACGATGTGGCGCGGACTCGAGGTCATCCTCAAGGGCCGCGACCCGCGCGACGCCTGGGCGTTCACCGAGAGGATCTGCGGCGTCTGCACCGGCGTGCACGCGCTGACGTCGGTCCGCGCCGTGGAGAACGCGCTGAAGATCGACATTCCCAACAGCGGCAACGTGATCAGGAACCTGATGCACGCCACACTGTACGCGCAGGACCACCTGGTCCACTTCTACCACCTGCACGCGCTGGACTGGGTGGACGTCGTCAGCGCGCTGTCGGCGGACCCGAAGGCGACCTCGGAACTGGCCCAGTCCATTTCCAGCTGGCCGAAGTCCTCGCCGGGCTACTTCCGCGACCTGCATTCGCGGCTGAAGAAGTTCGTCGAGAGCGGGCAGCTCGGGCCGTTCTCCAACGCCTACTGGGGCAACCCGGCCTACAAGCTGCCGCCGGAAGCCAACCTCATGGCGGTGGCGCACTACCTCGAGGCGCTCGACTTCCAGAAGGAGATCGTCAAGATCCAGACGATCTTCGGCGGCAAGAACCCGCACCCGAACTGGCTGGTCGGCGGCATGCCGTGCTCGATCAACGTCAACGACACGGGCGCCGTCGGCGCGATCAACATGGAGCGCCTGAACCAGGTCAGCCAGATCGTCGACAACACGATCGCGTTCATCGACAACGTCTACATCCCGGACCTGCTGGCGATCGCGTCCTTCTACAAGACCTGGACCTATGGCGGCGGCCTGGCGGGCAAGAACATGCTCTCCTACGGCGACTTCCCGGAGATCGCCAACGACTACACCGCCAGGAGCCTGGCGTTCCCGCGGGGCGCCATCCTCAACGGCGACCTGTCGACCATCCACGAGGTGGATCTCGACGACGAGTCGCAGATCCAGGAGTTCGTCGACCACAGCTGGTACACCTATGCCGAGGCCGGCAAGGGCCTGCATCCGTACAACGGCGAGACCAACCCGAAGTTCGAGCTCGGTGCGGGCGTCAAGGGCACCAAGACGAAGATCGAGAACCTGGACGAGAGCGCCAAGTACAGCTGGGTCAAGGCGCCGCGCTTCATGGGCAGCCCGATGGAAGTCGGACCGCTGGCCCGCTACGTGATCGGCTACGCGCAGGGCAGGCCGGAGTTCAAGGAGCCCGTGGAAAAGGTGCTCACCGACCTCGGGCTGCCGGTCGCCGCCTTGTTCACCACGCTGGGCCGCACGGCGGCGCGCGGCCTGGAATGCTCGTGGGCGGCGCACAAGATGCGCCAGTACTGCGACGAGCTGATCGCCAACATCAAGGCCGGCGACACCGCCTGCGCCAACGTCGACAAGTGGGAGCCGAAGACCTGGCCGAAGCAGGCCCGCGGCCACGGCTTCGTCGAGGCGCCACGCGGCGCGCTCGGCCACTGGATCGTGATCGAGGACGAGAAGATCGCGAACTACCAGTGCATCGTGCCCACGACCTGGAACGCCACGCCACGCGACGCGCAGGGCCAGATCGGCGCCTACGAGGCGTCGCTGCTGGACACGAAGATGGAGGTGGCCGACCAGCCGCTGGAGATCCTGCGGACCATCCACAGCTTCGACCCGTGCCTGGCGTGCGCGACGCACGTCATGTCGCCGGACGGCAAGGAGCTGACATCGGTAAAGGTGCGCTGACGGCGCGTTAGCGCCCGGGAGGCAACATGGCATCTGCAAGGAGCGAGGCGCTGCGCGAGGCAGTGGCGCTGGACGGCGCGCCGGAGCATCGCGTCGAAGGCCTGATCGACCATTCGATGACGCACGCGGTGTACGTCTACGAGGCGCCCGTCAGGCTGTGGCACTGGGTGACGGTGGTGGCGATGATCGCGTTGTTCGCCACCGGCTATCTGATCGGCAAGCCGTTGCCGTCAGTCGGTGGCGAGGCCAGCGACCACTACGTGATGGGCTACGTGCGGCTGATCCACTTCATCGCCGCATACGTGTTCGCCATCGGGTTCGCCGGCCGGGTCTACTGGTACTTCGTCGGCAACAAGTGGTCCCGGCAGCTGTTCACGCCGGCGCTGTTCTCCGGCAAGTTCTGGGGCGGGCTGGTCCACCAGGCCAAGTTCTACCTGTTCCTCACCAAGGAACCGCGCAGCTACGTGGCGCACAACCCGCTGGCCAACCTGTCGATGTTCCTGCTGTTCGTGCTGGTCGGCCTGTGGATGATCTTCTCCGGCTTCGCGCTCTACAGCGAGGGACTGGGCATCGACAGCTGGGCCGGCAAGATGTTCGGCTGGGTCATCCCGCTGGTCGGACAGAGCCAGGACGTGCACACCTTCCACAGGCTCGGGATGTGGATCATGTTGATGTTCGCGATCTTCCACATCTACATGGCGTTCCGTGAGGACATCCTGTCCAGGCAGGGAATCGTCAGCACGATGGTGAATGGTTACCGGCATATCAAGGATTGACGGAGGCGCGGCGGGTGGCGGGGAAGCAGAAGTGAGTTGTGAGCGGTGAGTGGTGAGTCGTAAGAGGGGATTCGCCTTCTTGCAACTCACGATTCACGACTCACGACTCACGATCTCCTTTCGCGTCATCCGCTTTTTCTAATGGAACGGACCGAAACGATTCTTGTACTCGGTATAGGCAACCTGCTGTGGGCGGACGAGGGGTTCGGCGTCCGCGCCGTCGAGGAATTCGCCCGCCGCTACCTCTGCGAGGAGCGGGTCACGATCATGGATGGCGGGACGCAGGGCCTGTACCTGTTGCCGCACGTGCAGGAAGCCTCGCGCCTGGTGGTCTTCGACGCGATCGACTACGGGCTCGCGCCCGGCACGATGAAGGTCATCACGGACGACGAGGTTCCGGCCTACATGGGCGCGAAGCAGATGAGCCTGCACCAGACCGGGTTCCAGGACGTGCTGGCCGCGGCCAAGCTGACCGGCCAGTATCCCGACAGCCTCGTACTCATCGGCGTGCAGCCCGTGGAGCTCAAGGACTACGGCGGCAGCCTGCGCGAGGCGGTCCGCGCCCAGGTAGATCCGGCCGTGGAAATCGCCGCCGGGTGGCTCCGGCGCTGGGGCGTCGGGATCCGGCCCCGGGACGCGGCCGGCGGCGCCGACCTCAATTCGGCCGCGCTGGGCCTCGCCGCCTACGAGCAAAGCCGTCCCTCCGCGGATGACGCCTGCCGCCTGGGCGATGCCCGTTTCCTGCAGCGGAGGCCGGGCTGATGTGCGTCGGGATTCCCATGCGGGTCGTGGAAACCGAGGCGCTGAACGCATGGTGCGAAGGCCGCGGTGACCGGCTTCGGGTGGATATCCGGCTCGTGGACCCGCCGGCGATCGGCGACTGGCTGCTGGTCTTCCACGGCGTCGCCCGCGAAGCGCTCAGCGAGCAGCGGGCCCGGGACATCAGCAGCGCGCTGGACGCGCTGGACGCGGCACTCGCGGGCGAGACCAATTTCGACCGTCACTTCGCGGACCTGGTGAACCGGGAGCCGGAGTTGCCGGAGCACCTGCGCAAGGAACTCGACCGTGGCTGATGCCGCAGACCTCGCCGCCCGCCACCCGGCAGTCCAGCGGCTGTGCCGCGACTTCGCCATGCCCGAGGTCGGCGCTGACGACGTCGACGCCTTCCTGGCAAGCGGCGGGGACGCGGTGCTGTTCTTCACCGAGGACCCGAAGAAATACCCGGAGTCGAGCGACGTGGCGGTGGTCCTGCCGGAACTCATGCGGGTCTTCCCCGGCCGTTTTCGCAGCGCGGTGGTTGCGCGCGAGTCGGAACGGGAACTGCAGAAACGCTTCGGTTTCGCGCGCTGGCCGGCACTCGTGTTCACGCGCAACGGCGACACCGTGGGCGCCATCACCGGCATCCAGGACTGGCCCGAGTTCGTGGACAAGGTTCGTTCACTGCTCGACTCGCCGACGCGGCGGGAAATCGCGGCCGCCGCGGCGAGGGACAACGTCCAGGCCGGCCGACAGGAGCCCGCATGACCCGCAAGGACTTCCCGATACCGGTTGTCACCGTCGGTCCCGGCTCGCAGGAGGGGGACGAGGAGCAGCCCAGCTACATCGAGATGCCGAAGGAAATGAGCACCTTCAGCATGCCGAGCCTGCCGGACCCGGAACGGACCCGCGTGGCGCAGGAGGCGCGCGCGGCGCTGCGCTGGCTGGCCGGGGCCACCGCCGTCTGGCCACGGCGCCCACGGAACGCAAGCTTCGACATCGGCGTGCTCGATGAGTACAACCGCGACATCGTGGACCAGGTCCTCGGCGAGGGCGAAGTGTCGATCATCGTTGCCGGGAAGACCGAGACGCGCATACAGGAGTCCGTCTTCACCGGGGTGTGGCGGCTGCGCAGGCTCGGGCCCGACGGCAGGCCGACCAGCGACCTGATCGAGGTCGGCCCGATTCCCCGGGTTGCCATCGAGGCGGCGCGGGCGGCGGCGGCGGGCGCGGTGCCCGCGCTCCCCGCGCCGGACGACGCCTTCAGTGCGCCGCCGGTGCTGGCCGAGATCGCAGATCGCGTGGCCCGTCGCAAGCCCGGCGACGCAACCCATGTGATCAACCTGTCGCTGCTGCCCATGTCGCCGTCGGACGGCAGGCACCTGGGCGAAGTGCTCGCCGCCGGCCCGGTGCGCATCCTGTCGCGCGGCTATGGTAGCTGCCGGATCACCAGCACCGTCGTCCGCGACACCTGGTGGGTCCAGTACGTGAACGGCTACGGCAACCCGATGGTGGATTCGATCGAGGTCACCGACGTGCCGGAAGTCGCGGTCGCCTCGGTCGAGGACATCGCCGAGTCGGCGGCGCGGGTCCAGGAAGCCCTCGAATGGCTCGAGCAGGATTGAGAAACGCGGCATGAACGGGCAGAGGCGCTTCGAGGGATCCTTCCTTGGCGACGTCAGTCGCATCGCCGACGACTCGCGGCTCGAGTGCAAGATCTGCTGGTATGTCTACGACCCCGCGATCGGCGACCCCGTCTGGCAGGTTCCGCCCGGCACCCCGTTCACGCGGTTGCCCGAGCACTGGAAGTGCCCGGAGTGCGACGGCCTGCGCCAGCAGTTCATGGTGCTCGCCGATGACTGAACCCGCCGTCACCGCCGATGAAGCCGCATCCCGCCTGGAAGCGACCTTTGGCGCGATCGGTCGCGAGCGCATGCAGGACGTCCCCATACTCAACCCGGCGCTGCGGGTCGAGGCGATCGGCATGCGCGCGTGGCAGGGGCACTGGCTCGGCGCGCTGGTGACGCCTTGGTTCATCAACCTCGTCCTGCTTCCCGGCCAGGGACCGTGGCGCGGCGTGGCCGATCGCGATTCGGTCTGGCACGCCTTCCCGAGCGGCAGCTTCGAGTTCATCGCCGGCAGCGAAGCTGGCCTCGGCGCCTTCCACGCCTGCTCGCTGTTCTCGCCAGTGCTCGAGTTCGCCGACCACGAGACCGCGCGCGAGACCGCGCGCGTGGCGCTCGAGTCGCTGTTCGACCCGTCGCTGCTCGGCGAAAAGCCTCCCACCGGAAACGCGGACGGGCCGGGCATGAGCCGCCGGGACTTCCTGCGCGGGGCCGCCGCGACACGGCCATGAGCGTTGAAGGCTGCGTGCGCGTTTCCGCCCGGCTCTCCGGCGGCAGGATCTCGTCGGTCGCCGTCAGGTCCGACCGGCCGCTCGCCGCCGACCGGCTGCTGTCCGGGCGGACACCGGACGAAGCCCTGGCGATCCTGCCGAACCTGTTCGCCGTCTGCGGGCGCTCGCAGGCCGTGGTTGCGGCGGCGGCCCTGGACGCTGCGCTCGGCCAGGCGCCGGGGCAGGCGATCCATCGGCGTCGCGAACGCGAGCTGGCCGCTGAAGCGGCCGCCGAACATGCCTTCCGGCTGCTGCTCGACTGGCCGCGGGTTTGCGGCGGCGAGCCGGACGTCGCGCTGCTGTCGCGCATGCGCTCGTTGCTGACCAATGCCACGGTCTCGGAGTCGTCCTGGGGCGCGGCACGCGACGCGCTGATCGGCATGACCGAGGCGCGCATCCTTGGCGTGGAACTCGAGCCGTGGCTGGAGCAGTTTTCCGCGTCGGAGTGGCTCGACTGGGCCCGCAGCGGCCGCACCGGGGTCGCGCGCACGATGGCCGCGCTGTCGGCGCTGCCCGCATGGCAGGCGGAGCAGACGCCGATGCTGAGCCGGCCGGCACGCGAGCTGTTCGTCGAGCGCATCGCCCGACGCGCGCTGGCGACGCCGGATTTCGCGGCGGCCCCGGAGCTTGACGGCGCCCCGGCCGAATGCGGCCCGCTTGCGCGCGGCCTTCAGCACCCGGCCATTCGCGACCTGACCCGGCACGACCTGATCATGGCCCGGGCCTTTTCCAGGCTGGCTGAATTCGCCCAGATACTGCGCGAGGAGACCTGCGCCGGCCAGCTGGAGGCCGCCCCGCTCGGTCCCGGCACGGGCGCCGCCATGGGCGAGATGGCGCGGGGCGTCCTGGTTCACGCCGTGCGGGTCCAGGCGGGCCGGATCAGCGCCTACGCCATCGTCGCGCCGACGGAATGGAACTTCCATCCTCGCGGCGCCCTGTTCCGCGAGCTCGAGGGCCGGCCGGCCCGCGACGCCGCGGAGGCGCGCCGGGTCCTTGCGCTCGCCGTCGCGACCCTGGACCCCTGCGTCGCGCTCGAGGCGGAGCTGAGCGATGCATGAGATGTCCCTGGCCGAAAGCGTCGTGCAGATCGCCGAGGAAACGGCGCGCAGCCATGGCGGCAGCCGCGTCAGCGTCGTGCTCCTGGAAGTCGGCCGGCTGGCGGGAGTGGAGATCGAGGCGTTACGCTTCTGCTTTGACGCGGCCAGCCGCGAGAGCCTTGCGGCCGGCGCCAGGCTGGTGATCGAGCAACCGGACGGGCAGGCCTGGTGCATGCCCTGCGGCGGGACCGTGACGCTCTCCAGCCTGGCGGACCCCTGCCCGCGATGCGGCAGCCATCAGCTGCAGGTGACGGGCGGCAACGAGCTGAAGGTCCGGGAAGTCGAGATTCACTGAGGGAGTCAGGGCAGATGTGCACGACCTGCGGCTGCGGCACCGATCACGTCCACATCGATGGCGTTGGCCATCCACTGGCACGGGCCGACCTGGCGCCGCTCACGGGCGGCGAGCAGTTCGCCGCTGTGGTCGCGACCGACCCGACCGGCCACATGGGCGTGCACGCGCATGGCACGCCGGCGGCGCGCATCATCCAGGTCGAGCGCGACCTGCTCGCCGCCAACGACTCCTGGGCGCGGCGCAATCGCGAACGCTTCGATGCCGGCGCGACGCTGTGCCTGAACCTCGTGTCGAGCCCGGGATCCGGCAAGACGAGCCTGCTGGTCAGGACCGTGGCGCAGATCGCCGCACGCCGGCCGGTGGGCGTGATCGAGGGCGACCAGCAGACCTCCAACGATGCTGATCGCATCCGCGCCACGGGCGTCGCAGCCGTGCAGGTCAACACCGGCAAGGGTTGTCACCTCGAGGCGCCGATGGTCGCGAAGGCGCTGGACAGGCTGCCGCTTGCGCCCGGCGGCGTGCTGTTCATCGAGAACGTCGGCAACCTCGTCTGTCCTGCGCTGTTCGACCTCGGGGAGGCCCACAAGGTGGCCATCCTGTCGGTCACCGAGGGCGAGGACAAGCCGCTGAAGTATCCGGACATGTTCCGCGCGGCCGACCTCGTGCTGCTCAACAAGGTGGACCTGCTGCCCTTTCTCGATTTCGACGTGGATCTCTGCGAGGCAAACGCGCGGCGCGTGAACCCGGGCGTCGAGGTGCTGCGGGTGTCGGCCCGCTCCGGCGAGGGCTTTGACGCCTGGCTCCAGTGGATAGAGGCACGCGCCGCGGCGCTCCCGCCCGCAGCGGGCACGACGGGAGACGAGGCCGTTTCGTGAATGCCGGGCCGGCGCGACGGCGGCTGCGCGTCCGCGGCCAGGTCCAGGGTGTCGGCTTTCGGCCCTTCGTCTACCGGATCGCGACCGAATGCCGGCTCGCCGGCTGGGTGCGCAACGACAGCCAGGGCGTGGAGATCGAGATCGAAGGCCCCGCCGCGGCGCTGGCCGGGTTCGAGGCGCGCCTGCGGGCCGAGGCGCCGCGCCTTGCCCGCATCGTCGCGCTGGAGGGCAGTGACCTGCCCCCGGCGGGGGAGACCGGCCCGTTCAGGATCGTCACCAGCGGCAGTGGCGGCGGCGGTGCCCATGTCACACCGGACACCGCCATCTGCCCCGATTGCCTGTCGGAACTCTTCGATCCGCGCGATCGCCGCTGGCGCTACCCGTTCATCAACTGCACCAACTGCGGGCCGCGCTACACGATCACCCGCGCCCTGCCCTACGACCGGCCGAACACCAGCATGGCGGGTTTCACGATGTGCGCGCCCTGCCTGGCTGAAGACCGGGATCCGTCACACCGCCGTTTTCACGCCCAGCCCAACGCCTGCGTCGACTGCGGTCCGTCGCTGGTTCTGGTCGACGCCGGCAGGCGCCCGCTTGACGGGGAAGACCCGGTGGCCGGCGCGCTGGCGCTGATCCGCCGCGGCTCGATCCTTGCCATCAAGGGGATCGGCGGCTTTCACCTGGTCTGCGATGCCGCCCATGCCGGCACCGTGGCGATGCTCAGGCAGCGCAAGAACCGCGAAGAGAAGCCCTTTGCACTGATGGTCGCGAATTCCGCCTCGGCGGCCAGGCATGCGCTGCCGGGCCCGGCGGAAAGCGCGGCGCTGGAATCGCCCGAGCGCCCGATCGTGCTGCTCGAGCGCAAGGACCCGGCTGCGGACCGGCCGGCGGGGGTCGCGCCGGGGCTCGCGATGCTCGGGGTGATGCTGCCGTACGCGCCGCTTCATTACCTGCTGTTCCACGAATTCGCGGGGCGCCCGACCGGCCTCGGCTGGCTCGACGAACCCATCGACCTGACGCTCGTCTGCACGTCGGCGAATCCCGGCGGCGAGCCGCTCGTGATCGACAACGACGAGGCGCTGCGCCGCCTCGGGGGCATCGCCGACGCGTTCCTGATGCACGACCGCGACATCCTGGCG
>DATHZW010000442.1:0-3968 GCA_035458405.1 Steroidobacteraceae bacterium
AGGGTGCGGTCGGCAATCTCGGTCATCTCCAGCACGGGATCCACCTCGGTGCTGATGCGAACCAGCTCGCCGCGCTGTTCTAGCGCCGCAATGAAATCCCGTAAATCAGTATATTTCACGTGTTTGCTGCCATTGCCGCAAAGAGTATCGAGAGGGACAGTACACGTTGAACCCGGCGCACGCAATCGCGCGCGCGGGAGGGAGCGGGGCGTATTACTTACGCTTCATGGACATGAAGAATTCGTCGTTGGTCTTGGTGTCCTTGAGCTTGTCCGACAGGAACTCGATGGCGGCGAGATCTTCCATGCCGTGCAGCAGCTTGCGCAGAATCCACATGCGTTGCAGCTCGTCCGGCGCAGTGATCAGTTCTTCCTTGCGGGTTCCGGAACGGTTGATGTTGACCGCCGGGTAGATCCGCTTCTCGGCGATGCGGCGGTCGAGGTGGATTTCCGAGTTGCCGGTGCCCTTGAACTCCTCGTAGATCACGTCGTCCATGCGCGAACCGGTGTCGATCAGGGCGGTGGCGATGATGGTCAGCGAGCCGCCCTCCTCCACGTTGCGGGCCGCGCCGAAGAAACGCTTCGGCCGCTGCAGGGCGTTGGCGTCCACGCCGCCGGTCAGCACCTTGCCGGAACTCGGCACGACGGTGTTGTAGGCGCGCGCCAGGCGCGTGATGGAGTCGAGCAGGATGACCACGTCGCGCTTGTGCTCGACCAGGCGCTTGGCCTTCTCGATGACCATCTCGGCCACCTGCACGTGGCGGCTGGCCGGCTCGTCGAAGGTGCTGGCCACCACCTCGCCCTTGACCGTGCGCGCCATCTCGGTGACCTCCTCGGGCCGCTCGTCGATGAGCAGCACGATCAGGTAGACGTCCGGATGGTTGGCCACGATCGAGGTGGCGATGTTCTGCAGCAACATCGTCTTGCCGGCCTTCGGCGGGGAGACGATGAGGCCGCGCTGGCCCTTGCCCAGCGGCGCGGTCATGTCGATGACCCGCGCCGTCATGTCCTCGGTGGAGCCATTGCCGCGCTCGAGCTTGAGCCGCTTGGTCGGGTGCAGCGGGGTCAGGTTCTCGAAAAGCAGCTTGTGACGCGCGCTCTCGGGCGAGTCGAAATTGATCTCGCCCACCTTCAGCAGCGCAAAATAGCGCTCGCCGTCCTTGGGAGGACGGATCAGGCCGGAGATCGTGTCGCCGGTGCGCAGGTTGAAGCGGCGGATCTGTGACGGGCTGATGTAGATATCGTCGGGCCCCGCCAGGTAGGAACCCTCCGCGGAGCGCAGAAAGCCGAAGCCGTCCTGCAGGATCTCGAGGACGCCGTCACCGTAGATGTCCTCGCCGCTGCGCGCATGCGCCTTGAGGATCGAGAAGATGACGTCCTGCTTGCGCTGCCGGGCGGTGTTCTCCAGCCCCATGGTCTCGGCCATCTGCACGAGTTCATGGACCGGCTTGGCCTTGAGCTCGGTCAGGTTCATCGACCGGCGCGACGCAGCCAGCTCCTCGGGGGAAATGATGTCGAGATCGCCGCCGTCGACGAAATCGTCCTGTGGCAGCCCTTCCTGGCTCTGCCGGTTGCCGCCTCGGTGGCGGCCGCCGCCGCCCCCCTTGCGGCCCCCGCCGCCGCCGCGGGCCTGATTACCCAGATAGCCCCTCACAGGTGCTGGTCCAGCAGGGCTGCAAGCTTCGACTTGGCAACCAGTCCGACCTGCTGCGCCTCCGGCGCCCCGTTCTTGAACAGGATCAGGGTCGGAATGCCGCGCACCCCGTACTTGAGGGGCGTCTGCCGGTTATGGTCGATGTTGATTTTCGCTATCCGGACCCGATCGCCGTATTCGCTGGCAATCTCGTCGAGAATGGGCGCAATCGCCTTGCAGGGGCCGCACCATTCGGCCCAGAAATCGAGCAGGACCGGGACGTCGGCCTTCAGCACGTCGGCTTCGAAGGTGTCGTCGGATGTGTGGACGATATTGTTGCCGCTCACGCGGTTTTCCTCCTTTGCAGAGGTCATTGATGGTTGATGTAGGTCAGTGAAAAAAGGCTCGCAAACGGGCCTGCAAGTGACGAGCGGATGCCCGATACGGCACAATACTGTTCTGGCGCTTAAACCTAAGGCTGCCTGTCCAGGGTACCGGCTCCGCCGGTGGCCTGTCTGGGCCATCCCGGATCTGCCGGTGCTGTGCGATTGCTTGCGGTGAACCCGCGGTGCTCAGGTAGCTTTTTAGCCTTTCGCGCGCAACTTTTCAAGACATGAGTTATCAGAAGGCCCAAGTGAGCGAACAACAACTGTCCGAACTGTCCTTTACCAGCCTCAACCTGCCCGAGGGCCTGGCACGCGGAATCGCCGACGCCGGCTTCGAACGCTGCACGCCAATCCAGGCGCAAACCTTGCCGAGGGCGCTGGCTGGCCTCGACGTCGCGGGCCAGGCCCAGACCGGCACCGGCAAGACCGCGGCCTTCCTGGTCGCCCTGTACGCGCGCCTGATGCGGAATGCCTCCGCGCCGGGCCGCCCGACCACGTCACCCCGCGCGCTGATCCTGGCGCCCACCCGTGAGCTTGCACTGCAGATCCACCGCGATGCCGAGATCCTGGGCCAGTACACCGGGCTCACCCTCGGGCTGGCCTATGGGGGCGTCGACTACGACAAGCAGAGGCGGCATATCGAATCCGGCGTAGACGTCCTGATCGGCACGCCCGGAAGGATCATCGACTATTTCAAGCAGCACGTCTTTGACCTCCGCTATGCCGAGGTCATGGTTCTGGACGAAGCCGACCGCATGTTCGACCTGGGCTTCATCAAGGACATTCGCTACCTGCTGCGGCGCCTGCCGCCCGCGGATCAGCGGCTGAACCTGCTTTTCTCGGCCACCCTCGCCCAGCGCGTGCTGGAGCTGGCCTACGAGCACATGAACGATCCGGAGCTCATCCAGATCGAGCCCGAGCGGATCACGGCCGACCGCGTCACGCAGGCGATCTACTTTCCTTCCATGGATGAAAAGGCCCCGCTGCTGGTCCACCTGCTGATGCAGAAAGGCGCGACCCGGAGCATGGTGTTCGTCAACACCAAGCGCGTCGCCGAGTACCTCGAGCGCAAGCTGCGGGCGAACGGCATCGAGGCGGCCGCCATGTCAGGGGACGTGCCGCAGTCCCGTCGCCAGCGCATGCTGCGCGACTTCCATGACGGCAAGATCGCGGTGCTGGTCGCGACCGACGTTGCGGCACGCGGCCTGCACATACCGGACGTCAGCCACGTATTCAACTACGACCTGCCGCAGGACCCGGAGGACTACGTGCATCGCATCGGGCGCACGGCGCGCGCGGGCGCGACGGGCGACGCCATCAGCTTTGGTTGCGAGGAGTACGTTGTCTCCCTGCCGGAGATCGAGGCCTTCATCGGCAGCAAGCTGCCGGTGGGGAGTTTTGATCCCCACACGCTGCCGGAAGTGCGCTCTGCCAGCAACGTGCCCCGGCACCAGGACACGCAATCCTGGCGCGAACGCCAGGAACGCCGGGGTGGCGGGGGGGGTGGCGGCAGGCCGCCACGTGGCCCCAGGAGCCACGGCGCGCCGCCGTCCAGGCAGCCCGCACCGAGGAAGGCGGCTGCGACGGACGGCCCACCCGCGGCCCAGGACGCGGGACCGGCAGGCGGCGAGTCGCCCGACAAGCCCCGCCGGCGTCGGCGGCGGGGCGGCCGGAAAGCGCCGGGATCCGGGGGTCCGCCGGCTTCGGCAGCCCCGTAATCCAGCACCCGCTTCGCTGACGGACAGGCCCGCTCCAGGGCGCCTGCGCGCCGGCACGTATGATAGGACCCATCTTCCGATCCTGAGGACCCGCCGGAAATGAGCCACGACCTTCACCGACTCCTGCTCGAAGTCGTCGCGCTCTCGCGCGAGGCGGGAAGGGCGATCCTGGGCGTCTACTCCTCCTCGTTCACCGTGCAGGAAAAGGACGACGCCTCGCCGCTCACCGAGG
>DATHZW010000443.1:0-5224 GCA_035458405.1 Steroidobacteraceae bacterium
CGAGAAGTGGGTGCAGCGCCTCGAGCAGAACGGCGTCGACGAGGTCAACGTCCGCTCGCCCATCACCTGCGAGATCCGCTACGGCGTCTGCTCCATGTGCTACGGCCGCGACCTGGCCCGTGGGCGGCTGATCAACATCGGCGAGGCGGTCGGCGTGATCGCCGCGCAGTCGATCGGCGAGCCGGGCACGTAGCTGACGATGCGGACCTTCCACATCGGCGGCGCCGCGTCGCGGGCGGCGGCGATCTCCTCGGTCGAGATCAAGGGCCAGGGAACGCTGCGCTTCCACAACGTGAAGGCGGTGCGCCACGAGAAGGGCCACCTGGTGACGACGTCCCGCTCCGGCGCGATCGGCGTCATCGACGAGTTCGGCCGCGAGCGCGAACGCTACAAGATCCCTTACGGCGCCACCATCGTCGCCAACGAGGGCGACGCGGTCAGCTCCGGCCAGATCGTCGGCACCTGGGACCCGCATACCCATCCGGTCGTCACCGAGGTCGCGGGCCGGCTCCGGTTCCAGGACTTCCTGGACGGCGTCACCGTGCAGAGCCAGCTCGACGAGGTCACGGGCCTGTCCAGCATCGTCGTGCTGGATCCGAAGCAGCGCGGCTCGGGCGGCAAGGACCTGCGGCCGACCATCAAGCTGGTCAGCGCCAAGGGCAAGGAGATCACCTTCGCCAACACGGACATCCCGGCGGTCTACACGCTGCCGGCCGGCGCGCTCGTCTCCCTGGAGGACGGCGCCACGGTGTCGGTCGGCGACATCATCGCGCGCATCCCGCAGGAATCCTCGAAGACCCGCGACATCACCGGCGGCCTGCCGCGCGTGGCGGACCTGTTCGAGGCCCGCAAGCCCAAGGAGCCGGCGATCCTCGCCGAGGTGTCGGGCACCGTCAGCTTCGGCAAGGAGACCAAGGGCAAGCGCCGCCTGGTCATCACCGGCGAGGGCGCGGACAAGTACGAGGAGCTGATCCCGAAGTGGCGCCACCTGAACGTGTTCGAGGGCGAGCACGTGGAGCGGGGCGAGGTCATCGCGGAAGGCGAGCCCAACCCCCACGACATCCTCAGGCTGCAGGGCGTCACCGAGCTGGCCAACTACCTCACCCGCGAGATCCAGGACGTCTACCGGCTGCAGGGCGTGAAGATCAACGACAAGCACATCGAGGTGATCTGCCGGCAGATGCTGCGCAAGGTCGAGGTGCGCGATCCGGGCGAGACCGGGCTGCTGCGCGGCGAGCAGCTGGAGCGTGCCCGCCTGCTGGAGCTGAACGACCGCCAGCGCGGGGCCGGCAAGGCCGAGGCGGTGGTCGAGCCGATGCTGCTGGGCATCACCAAGGCCTCGCTGCAGACCGACTCGTTCATCTCGGCGGCTTCCTTCCAGGAGACGACCCGCGTGCTGACGGACGCCGCCGTCCGCGGCATCAAGGACGACCTGCGCGGCCTGAAGGAAAACGTCATCGTCGGCAGGCTGATCCCGGCCGGGACCGGCCGGTCGTTCCACACCCAGCGGCGCCGTGGCGCCGCCGAGCTGGAAGCCCACCGGGGCTTCATGGACGTGGGCGGCGCCCTGCCGGAGGGCGAGGAGGCCGCTGGCGAAGGCGAGGCGGCCGAATCGGCCACGCCGGCCGAGTAAGGCCAGGGGCCAGGCGGCAATATGGCGGCCGGGCCCCGCGAGGGGTCCGGCCGTTGTCTTTTTCCGCCCTCAGGGGCGAGTCGGGGTACGTTTGATGCGCTGCAGCACGAGTCCAGGGGCGACGACCGCGCGGGCGGGCCGGGCGCGCCGCGACGGCTCAAATCCGCTGCTTCAGGATCAAGGACTTGCGGTGGCTTTCGGTACGACCCGATGCGCCCGCCGACCTTTCTTGACAGCATCTCCTGCGGTTCCTACAATCGCCGGCTCTTTCGCTTGGCCAAAAAAGCCGCGCCCGGCGAAGTTTTACAGGTTCAGCCGGGCCGCCGCGGGGCGGCCCTGCGCTTCCTGCGTCCGGGAATCAGCCCGGCGCTGTGACTGACGGGATCCATGGCATGTCGACGACCAACCAGTTGATCCGGGGCGGCCGCACCGCTCCCACCTACAAGTCCAAGGTGCCTGCGCTGCAGAGCTCGCCGCAGAAGCGCGGCGTCTGTACGCGCGTCTACACCACGACGCCGAAAAAGCCGAACTCGGCGCTGCGCAAGGTCGCGCGCGTGCGGCTGACCAACGGCTACGAGGTCACCAGCTACATCGGCGGCGAGGGCCACAACCTGCAGGAGCACTCGGTCGTGCTCATCCGCGGCGGCCGCGTCAAGGACCTGCCGGGCGTGCGCTACCACACGGTGCGCGGCACGCTCGACTGCGCAGGCGTCAATGACCGCAAGCAGAGCCGGTCGAAGTACGGCGCCAAGCGGCCGAAGAAGTAATCCAAAGGGGAATTCGCATGTCACGTCGTGCCCAGGCGCCAACCCGCACCATCCTGCCCGATCCCAAGTTCGGCAGTCAGGTGCTCGCCAAGTTCATGAACATGGTCATGGAAGACGTCAAGAAGTCCGCCGCGGAGCGGATCCTCTACGGCGCCATCGACCGCATTGCCGACAAGACCGGCCGCCAGGGCGAAGCCGCCCTCGAGCTGGTCACGCAGGCGCTCGACAACGTCAAGCCGGCGGTCGAGGTCAAGTCACGCCGCGTCGGTGGCGCGACCTACCAGGTCCCGGTCGAGGTCCGCACGACCCGCCGCCAGACGCTGGCCATGCGCTGGATCATCGACGCGGCGCGCTCGCGCAGCGAGAAGTCCATGGCGCACCGGCTCGCCAACGAGCTGATGGAAGCGGCCGAGAACCGCGGCGCGGCCGTGCGCAAGCGCGAGGACACGCACCGCATGGCGGACGCCAACAAGGCGTTCGCCCACTACCGCTGGTAAAGCGGACAACGCACAGGAATCCGCAGAGGACATCATGGCCCGTACGACCCCGATCGAGCGCTACCGAAACATCGGTATCTCAGCGCACATCGACGCCGGCAAGACGACGACGACCGAGCGTGTGCTGTTCTATACCGGCGTCTCGCACAAGATCGGCGAGGTGCACGACGGGGCCGCGGTCATGGACTACATGGAGCAGGAGCAGGAGCGTGGCATCACGATCACTGCGGC
Organism: Steroidobacteraceae bacterium; assembly: GCA_035458405.1. Taxonomy (GTDB): domain Bacteria; phylum Pseudomonadota; class Gammaproteobacteria; order Steroidobacterales; family Steroidobacteraceae; genus SG8-30. Next base: position 3,129 of record DATHZW010000443.1, read on the forward strand.
TGCCACCACCTGCTTCTGGAAGGGGATGGAGAACCAGTTCCCCGAGCACCGCATCAACATCATCGACACCCCGGGACACGTCGACTTCACCATCGAGGTCGAGCGCTCGCTGCGCGTCCTGGACAGCGCGGTCGCCGTGTATTGCGCGGTTTCGGGCGTTCAGCCGCAGTCGGAGACCGTCTGGCGGCAGATGAACAAGTACAAGGTCCCGCGCATGGCCTTCGTCAACAAGATGGACCGCGCCGGCGCGAATTTCCTGCGCTGCGTGGACCAGATCCGCACCCGCCTGAAGGGCAACCCGGTGCCGATCCACCTGCCGATCGGCGCCGAGGACAAGTTCACCGGCATCGTCGACCTGATCCGCATGAAGCAGATCTGGTGGGACGACGAGACCCAGGGCATGCGCTTCGAGTACCGCGACATACCGGCCGACATGGCGGAAATCTGCGCGGAGTGGCGCTCCAAGATGGTCGAGGTCGCGGCCGAGGCCAACGAGGAGCTGCTGCACAAGTACCTCGAGGAAGGCGACCTGAGCGTGGACGAGATCAAGGCCGGCCTGCGCGAGCGCACGCTGCGCAACGAGATCTGCCTGGTGACCTGCGGCTCGGCCTTCAAGAACAAGGGCGTGCAGGCCGTGCTGGACGCGATCATCGAGTTCATGCCGGCGCCGACCGAGGTCCCGGACGTGCGCGGCCAGACCGAAGGCGGCGAGGAAGCCAGCCGCAAGTCGGTGGACGAGGCGCCATTCTCGGCGCTGGCGTTCAAGATCCTCAATGACCCGTTCGTCGGCAACCTGACGTTCTTCCGGGTCTACTCCGGGGTGCTGAACTCCGGCGACCAGGTGTACGTCCCGAACAAGTCCAAGCGCGAGCGCGTCGGCCGCCTGCTGCAGATGCACGCGAGCGACCGCATCGAGCTCAAGGAAGTCCGCGCCGGCGACATCGCCGCGGCCGTGGGCCTGAAGGACGTGACGACCGGCGACACGCTGTCGGATCCCGACAAGGTCATCATCCTGGAGAAGATGGAGTTCCCCGAGCCGGTGATCTCGGTCGCGGTGGAGCCGAAGACCAAGATCGACCAGGAGAAGATGGGCCTGGCGCTGCAGCGCCTGGCGAAGGAAGACCCGTCGTTCCGCGTCCACACCGACCAGGAATCGGGCCAGACCATCATCTCGGGCATGGGCGAGCTGCACCTCGAGATCATCGTCGACCGCATGAAGCGCGAGTTCAAGGTCGAGGCGAACGTCGGCAAGCCACAGGTCGCCTACCGCGAGACCATCCGCTCCAAGGTCGAGCAGGAAGGCAAGTTCGTCCGGCAGTCGGGCGGCCGCGGGCAGTACGGCCACGTCTGGCTGCGCATCGAGCCGCTCGCCGAGGGCAAGGGCTACGAGTTCGCCAACGAGATCGTCGGCGGCGTCGTCCCGCGCGAGTACATCCCGGCCGTGGACAAGGGCGTCAAGGAAGCGCTGCTGGGCGGCGTGATCGCCGGCTACCCGGTGGTGGACGTGAAGGTCGCGATCTTCGACGGCTCCTACCACGACGTCGACTCGAACGAGATGGCCTTCAAGATCGCCGGCAGCATGGCCTTCAAGGACGGCTTCCGGAAGGCGAACCCGGTGCTGCTCGAGCCCATCATGAAGGTCGAGGTCGTCACGCCCGAGGAATACTCCGGCGACGTCATCGGCGACCTGAGCCGGCGCCGCGGCCACATCCAGGGCATGGAAGACAGCCCGTCGGGCAAGATCATCACCTCCGAGGTGCCGCTCGCCGAGATGTTCGGCTACGCGACGACCGTGCGCTCCATGAGCCAGGGTCGCGCCACCTTCACGATGGAATTCGCAAAGTACCTGGAAGTCCCCAACAACGTCGCCGAGGCGGTGTTGAAGAAGGCTTCCTGACCCGCATCCCCAAGCAGTCAAACCAGACAGAACGACAGACAGGAACACCGCCATGGCCAAGGAAAAATTCGTACGCAACAAGCCGCATGTGAACGTTGGAACGATTGGTCACGTGGACCATGGGAAGACGACATTGACGGCGGCGTTAACGAAGGTGATGGCGGAGGCGCACGGCGGCGAGGTGAGTGCGTTCGACCAG
>DATHZW010000444.1:0-3055 GCA_035458405.1 Steroidobacteraceae bacterium
GCCGTCCGGCGAGATCGCCGAGCTGCGCGAGCCGGTGATCCTCGCCAGCATCCTGGTCCCGCCGCAGCACGTCGGCGGCGTGCTCGCGCTCTGCCAGGAGAAGCGCGGCGTGCAGAAGAAGATGCTGCAGCTCGGCACGCAGATGTCGCTGCAGTACGAGCTGCCGCTGGCGGAGGTGGTGCTGGACTTCTTCGACCGCCTGAAGTCGGCCAGCCGGGGCTACGCTTCCTTCGACTACGATTTCAGCCACTTCCAGGCGGCGCCGCTGGTCCGTCTCGACGTGCTGATCAACGGCGACCGTGTCGACGCGCTGTCGATCATCGTCCACCGGGACACCGCCTACCAGCGCGGCCGCGACCTGGTGGACAAGATGCAGCAACTGATTCCGCGGCAGATGTTCGAGGTGGCCATCCAGGCGGCGATCGGCAACCAGGTCATCGCGCGGGCCTCGGTCAAGGCCCTGCGCAAGAACGTGCTGGCCAAGTGCTATGGTGGCGACGTTTCCCGCAAGCGCAAGCTGCTGGAGAAGCAGAAGGAAGGCAAGAAGCGGATGAAGCAGCTCGGCACCGTCGAGATCCCGCAGGAAGCCTTCCTGGCGGTGCTGCAGATGGACAGGAAATAGGGCCTCGGCGCGAGCGCATGCAACGGGCCGACAGGAGCATCGATGATCGTTGACTTTTCCCTCGTACTGGTGGTGCTGGCGTTCGTTTCGGGCATCACCTGGGCGGTCGACCACTGGTATTTCGCCCCGCGCCGGGCGGCCCGCGGCGGGCCTGCCAGGGAGCCGGTGTTAGTCGATTACGCCCGGTCGTTCTTCCCCGTCATCCTGCTGGTGCTGGTGCTGCGCTCGTTCCTGTACGAGCCGTTCCGGATTCCCTCCGACTCGATGATGCCGACCCTCGTCCAGGGGGACTTCATTTTCGTGAACAAGTGGGAATACGGGCTGCGCCTGCCTGTGCTGAACTGGCGGTTCGTGGACATTGGCGAGCCCCAGCGAGGTGACGTGATCGTGTTCCGCAAGCCGACGGACCCCTCGGTGGTCTTCATCAAGCGGCTGGTCGGGCTGCCCGGCGACACCGTCCGGGTGGCGGCGGCGCAGGTCTACGTCAATGGACAGCCGGTAGCAGTGCAGCCCGGCGACTTTTACAGGGGCCCGAAGGAAGAGCAGTATCCGTTCACGGTCGTGGGCGAGGAGCGCCTGGGGGAGCATCCGCACCAGCTGATGTTCGACCCGTCCAGGCCCAGCACCCAGGGCGAATGGACGGTGCCGACGGGGCATTACTTCATGATGGGCGACAACCGGAACAACAGCCGGGACAGCCGATTCCCTGAAGTTGGTTTCGTTCCTGCCGATAACGTGATCGGCCGGGCAGTGGCCATCTGGTTGTCGTTCAATCCGAGCCATGGGTCGTTCATGCTCTGGGACCGCATGGGTACGCGGATTCATTAAGGAGGGGTCGGGATGCGAAGCAAGCAGTCAGGAATGACGTTTCTCGGTTTACTGGTGCTGATCGTCGTGGTCGGCTCCTGGGTCTACGCGGCCGTGCGCGTGGTGCCGCTGTACCTGAACTACATGAAGGTGGCGGGCACGCTCGAGAAGGTCCGTGACGAGTTCAGCGGGAATCCTGGAACCACGGATTTCCAGATCCGCAAGGGCATCGAGCGTCACTTCGACATTGAGATGGTCAACGAGCAGGTATTTACCTACAAGGACGTGGTCATCAAGAAGGACGGGGGGACTTTTGTGGTCACCGCGTCCTACGAGGACACGGCACCCTTTGTGGCCAACATCTATTTCCTGACCTCCTTCAACAAGACGGTCGAGATACAGGCCCGCTGATGCCGCGGCCGTCGGTACGCCGGGACTCGAACACGGTTACCGCGGCCGTCGCCTGGGTCGAGCACAACACCGGCTGCCGCGTGGAGGGTGGCGCGCTGCTCGAGGAGGCGCTGACCCACCGCAGCCTCGGCTCTCGCAACTACGAGCGCCTCGAGTTCCTCGGCGACGCCGTGCTGTCCTTCGTCGTCGCCGAGATGCTCTACCGCGAGTTCGACGGGGCAGCCGAGGGCGAACTGTCGCGCTACCGCGCGGCCCTGGTCAGCGGCGAGACGCTCGGCTCCATTGCGCTGGACGCCGGGCTGGGCGAGCACCTCAGGCTCGGCGAGGGCGAGCTCAAGTCGGGCGGTTTCCGTCGCGCCTCGATCCTGGCCGATGCGCTCGAGGCGGTGATCGGCGCCATCTACCTCGAGCTCGGCCTGGCGGCGGCCCGCTCGGCCGTCGAGCGCCTCCTCGGATCGCGGCTGGCCGACCTGCCGGCGGCGTCCGAACTCAAGGACCCCAAGACCCGGCTGCAGGAGACACTGCAGGCGCGCGGCGTCGACCTGCCGCGTTACGAGGTGACCGAGGTCAGCGGCGATCCGCACGACCAGCGCTTCACGGTCCGCTGCGAGGTCGAATCGCTCGGGCTCGCGACCGACGCGACCGGGACCAGCCGCCGCCGGGCCGAGCAGGAGGCCGCCAGCCGCCTGCTGGAGCTGATGACGGAATCGCGGGCATGAACGAGGCGACGCACCGCTGCGGCTACGTGGCCCTGATCGGCCGCCCCAACGTCGGCAAGTCCACGCTGCTCAACGCCCTGGTCGGCCAGAAGGTCAGCATCACGTCGCCCAAGCCCCAGACGACCCGCCACCGCATCGTCGGCATCCTGGGCGGCCCGGGATTCCAGGCCGTCTTCCTCGACACGCCGGGCCTGCATGCCCGGCAGCATCGCGGGCTGAATCGCGCGATGAACCGCGCCGCGCTCGGGTCGCTGGCGGAGGCCGACCTGCTGCTGCTGGTCGTGGACGCGACGCGCTGGACTCAGGAGGACGAGGCGGCCCTCGAGAGGGTGCGCCAGTCGGAGAAGCCCGTGGTGCTGATCGTCAACAAGTGCGACAAGGTCAAGCCGCGCGAGAAACTGCTGCCGACACTGGAGCGGCTGTCCGCCCTGCATGCCTTCGACGCCGTGGTGCCGCTGTCGGCGCTGAAGGGCGACAACGTGGAGCGCCTCAAGGA
>DATHZW010000445.1:0-3442 GCA_035458405.1 Steroidobacteraceae bacterium
GGTTCCTACTCGATGGGAACGCCCCCCACCGCGGACGAGGTCGATGCCGCGACTGGCGAGACCCCGCCGGTCGTGATCGCGATGGGCAAGCCGTTCTACATCGGCGCGAAGGAAGTCACGGTGGGTGAGTTCCGGCGCTTCGTCGAGGCGACCGGGTACGAGGCGCCGCTCGGCTGTCGCGTCTGGCTCGACGGCCAGTGGGTCGAGGAGCGCGATCGAAGCTGGCGCGATCCGGGTTTTGCGCAACCGCAGGCCGATGATGAACCGGTCGTCTGCGTCAACTGGGTGGACGCGCGCGCCTACGCCGACTGGGTGTCGCAGCAGGGTGGCAAGCGCTACCGGTTGCCTTCCGAGGCGGAGTGGGAATACGTCGCGCGCGGCGGCACCGCCTTCCCGCGCTACTGGGGCGCGCAGGACTCGAAGGAGGGCGCGGCCGTCTCGCTGGCCTGCGACAACGCCAACGTCTACGACAGCTCGGCGGTCGACGCCCATCGGCTGCCCTGGCCCAACGCGAACTGCAGCGACGGCGCGGTCGGCATCGCGCCGACGGGACGCTACAAGCCGAATGCGTTCGGCGCCTACGACGTCATCGGTAACGTCCGCGAATGGACGCAGGACTGCTATACGACCAGCTACCTGGGGCGGCCGCAGGACGGTCGCGCCTGGACCTGGCAGGGCGGCTGCGAGCTCAAGTCCGTGCGCGGCGGCTCCTGGGCGAGCCGTCCGTTCAACGCGCGCGCCGCCGCCCGCGACTCGGCACCGCCGGCGCTGAGGCAGAACGACCTGGGATTCCGCCTGGCGCGCGACTACGACTAGCCCGCTTCAGGTCTCCTCGCGGAGGTCGTGCGAAGCGACCAGCGTGTGAGCGACCGGCGGGTTGTTTCATTTCGAAACCGTCGGCGACAGGGATGTCGCCGCGGAGCCTCCAGGGAAGGATCTACGGCGTTTTCGAAATGAAACAAGCTGTCGGTTGCGCCGCGGCCGCGCGCGACAGAGCAGCCGTCAGATCAACCGGATCGTCCGCCACACGCCCTGCCGCCAGCGCAGGTACAGCGCGACGCCGATCACGAACGAGTAGATGGCCAGCGCGCTCCAGCCGCCGACCGCGCCGAAGCCGAAGCCGGGACCGCCGAACCAGCCCTGGCCGGGCGCGAAGGTGAACAGGTAGGTCAGCGGCATGAACAGCCCGAAGCCGAACGCCACCACCAGCACGGCCGGCACCTTGACGTCGCCTGCGCCACGCAGGCAGAAGTTCGACGAGAAGTTCATCCCGTCGGTGAACTGGTAGAGCGCCGCGATCCACAGCAGCTTGACCGACAGCGCGATCACCGCCGCCGCGTTCGGGTCGGCGGCGTTGACGAACAGCGGCACCAGAACCGCGCCGGACAAGGCCATCAGCAGGCCGAGCCCGCCCATGGAAAGCGAGACCAGCGCGATCATCCGTGATCCCAGTCGCTCCGCCCAGTCGCGATCACCCGCGCCGATCGCCTGGCCGACCAGGGTCGTACCGGCCAGCGCCAGGCCGATGCCGGGCATGTAGGCGATCGAGGTCGAGACCATCACGATCTGGGTCGCTGCGCCGTCGACGGCGCCAAGCCGTACCTGCATCAGCTGGAACAAGGCTGCGGCGAGCAGGTCGGCGCTGCCGGTCGCGGCCATCGGGATGCCGAGCTTGAGCTGGCGCCAGATCGCGCCGAAGCGCGGCCGCCAGGTGAGCGTGGGTCGCAGGCGCGCCGCGTCCACGCGCAGCACCAGGAAGGCCGCCATGGCGATGCCGCCGGCCTGCGCGAAGGTGGTCGCCCAGGCCGCGCCCGAAATGCCCCAGCCAAGCCGGAAGATGAACAGCTCGTTGAGGAAGACGTTGCCGATGGCGACGACCAGCGTCACCAGCAGCGGCAGGCGGGTGTGGCCGATCCCGTTGAAGTAAGCGGTCATGCCCCACAAGGCGGCGGCGAGCGGTCCGCCCATCATGCGCGGCTGCCAGTAGTCGAGCGCCAGCGCCTGGATTTCGGGATCCAGGCCGAATGGATCCAGCAGCGCCGGCGCGATCCAGATCAGCACGACGAACACCGGCGTCGTGGCCAGCGCGCCCCAGACCCCGGACCACATGGCCTGGCTTGCGCGCTTGTAGCGGCCGCCGCCCCAGGCCTGTGAAACCAGCGTCTGCACGGCCATGGTCGCGCCGCTGAACACGAACAGCGAAAGGATCACCAGCCAGTAGACGGCGGCCATGGCCGCGGTCGCCTTGACCGACAGCCGGCCGATGAACCAGGTGTCGGTCAGGCCCAGCACCGCCTGGATCGTGCTGTTGAGCACCAGCGGCGCGGCCAGCGTGAGCACCGCGCGCATGTCGATCTGCCTCTGGCCGGTGGCGTCGAGGCGCAGTGCGGGCAGCGGTCGGATGGTCCTGGTGTTCTGTTTCATGGCGGCGGGTCACGACCAGGCGCTACGGGGAGTCCCGCCCCGCTGGCGACGATTCGGCCGGGCAGTATAAATGAGAGGCGGCCCATCGCATCCGTCGGGGCGGGCTGACACCCGTCGCGAGCGGCTGCGATGGGCTACAATTCGCGCCCCGGCCACCGCCTGGCTGCGAGGATCACCGAGGAATTGCCGTGACCGAGCCCGTCACCCCGCCCGAAGCCATCGAAACGGAATGTGTCGTCATCGGCGCCGGACCGAGCGGGTTGTTCGCCGTGTTCGAGCTCGGCCTGCTCGGCATGAAGTGCCACGTCGTGGACTCGCTGCAGCATCCAGGCGGCCAGTGCGCCGAGCTCTACCCCGACAAGCCGATCTACGACATTCCGGCCTTGCCGGTCTGCGGCGCGCAGGAACTGGTGGACCGGCTGATGGAGCAGATCAAGCCCTTCAGTGCCGGCTTCCACCTGGGCCAGGAAGTGACCCGCCTCGTTCGCCGCGACGACGGTCGCTTCGACCTGGCCACCGCCAAGGGCACGCGCTTCGATGCCGGGGCCGTGATCATCGCCGCGGGTCTCGGCTCGTTCCAGCCGCGACGCCTGTCGGTCGAGGGAGCGGAAGCGCTCGAGGGCAAGCAGGTCCACTATCGCGTCTCGCGCGCCACGCAATACCACGACAAGGACCTGCTGATCGCCGGCGGTGGTGACAGCGCGCTCGACTGGGTACTCGAGTTCGCCGGCAAGGCGAAGTCCGTGACGCTGGTGCACCGGCGCGCCGAGTATCGCGCGCAACCGGCGAGCGTGGCGCGCATGCAGGAGCTGGCTGCAGCCGGCAAGGTCCGGCAACTGACCGGCCAGATCGGTGCGCTGGCCGTCAGCGACGGCCGCCTGTCCGGCGTGACGGTCAACTGCACGGACGGTTCGACGGCGGACGTCGCCTGCGAGCACGTGTTCACCTTCTTCGGCCTGCACCCCAAGCTCGGCCCGATCGCCGATTGGGGCATCGAACTGGAGCGCAAGGCCCTGAA
>DATHZW010000446.1:0-6279 GCA_035458405.1 Steroidobacteraceae bacterium
ACCCGCTTCCGGCTGCACACCCACCCGATTCCGAAGAGTCCGATGGTGCCCGCCATCGACGCCCGATGGCCGCCCTGCCGCGGGCAAAGCGGCATGGGAATCAGCGAGTTAGAAGTGGTGGCCAGGGACGGAATCGAACCATCGACACGCGGATTTTCAGTCCGCGGTCCACCAGTCCGACCCGTCGCTGCCACCCGTTTCGCCGCCGCGGCGCGCTGCGGAAAGTACTTCCTGCCAGGCCCCGCGGCGGCTCCCGTTCATGAAACGGGTGCGTCCATCATCGGATGGTCACTCGTCGCCCGGCCACATGGGCGGAACCCCGATCGTCGGGGCCATCGACTCGAACGCGCCCGTGGACCCTGCCCCGGCAACCGGGAAGAACGGGTTCGGATTGGCCGGACAGACGGTCCCTTCCGCCGGCAGTGCGACGTTGAGCAGGTAATTGGCCACATGCCACTGGACGCACGCGTTGCGCGTGAACGCGATATGGCCCCAGCCCGCATAGCTCAACAGCCGGCTGTTCTTGAGCCACTTGTCCGACGCCAGTGCACCTGCATAGTCGGTGGCCGGATCGAAATAGTTACCGACGATGAGTACCGGCGCCGAGGTGCGCGCCGTCCAGGGACCGGCATAGCGATCCGGCGCCAGCGGCCACCTGGCACAAGCGGCGTTCGTCCACCACCAGTACGGACCAAAGACAGAGCCCTTTGCGGCCCAGCCATCGAGGGCGGCGTAGTAGGCGAACGCGGGGCGGTAGTCTGTGTCCGCACAAATCACGCCGTAGTTGGCATCGAGGTAGTTAGCGTATCGGCCTTGCGGTCCTGCCCCAGCCCGCGACCGCTCGATGATCGCCCGCCTGGCTGAGGCCGCCTGCTGGGCAGCCGCCGGATCGCCACGAACCGCGTTCGACAGGAACGCGATGACCGCCGCGCAGTATGGCCATTGCTCAGGCGCGTACATGCAGAACGTAGTGTCCGACACCAGGCGGTCATAGGTATACAGCGAGCCGTTCGGCAGGAGCACCGGCACCTCTTTCAGCGCCTCGGCCAGCGCATCGTACCTGGCCGCCGCCCCCTCGGGACCGCTGGCGGGACAGAGTGCCGGATGGATCGCTGCCGCCTCGTCGCACAGGCGCAGGAACTCGTCGAAAACCTCCGCGGTGGCAACCCGGTCGGACGAGATCTGCCGGCCGATCACCCAAAGGCGCGGATCCAGCACTCCATCGATGACCAGCGCCCGAATCCGCGTCGGAAACAGGTTCGCGTACGTGTTGCCGACGAAGGACCCGTACGAGAATCCCAGGTAGGTCAGCCGCGCGTCGCCCACCGCTGCCCGCAGCAGGTCCATGTCCCGCGCCACGTCCGCGGTGCTCATGTGCGACGTGATCGGCAGGTTGCGGCCGAAGCACACCGGCGCCAGGCCACTGGCCACGTCGAAGAAATGCCGCTCCTGGTCGTCCCGGTAGGGAAAGATCGGCACGGTGCTGAGATAGGCGGCGCGCTCTTCTTCCGTTGCAAAGCATTGCAACGGATCCGACAGGCCGACTCCACGCGGATCGAAGCTGACGACATCAAACTGGCCCTGCAGGGCGGCTGCCAGCAGCTGCCCGAATCCGCTGAGCAGCCGATTGACCCCGGAGATGCCCGGGCCCCCGAAGTTGATGAACACGGTGCCGATCCGGTTCGCCTGGTCGGCGGCCGGATACCTGGCCAGCACGACGTAGGTCTGGGCGCCCTGCGGCTCGTCGTAGTCGAGTGGCACCTGTGCCACGGCGCAATCGGCGCCGGGTGCGCAAGGGAACCAATTCAGGGCGGGAACCGTTGGCGGATCCGCTCCAGTTGTCGACGCCACGATCAACAGTGCGGCGCCAAGGAAAGAAACCACGAGTTGCTTCATCTCGCCCTCCTGACAGGCCGTCCCTGCCTGTTGCGGAATTCCGGCGAACCACGGCGTCCTTCGTGGCAATACGCGGAGGGCGACCGGCAGTGCGCCGGCCAGGCTCGACTCTTAATCCCGTTCACGGCGCACGGCAATGCGCACATGCCAGTAGGCAGACTGGACTGGGTCCATCTGGCGGCTCGGCTGCGGCGTTCCTCGACTACACTGCACCTCTGACCGACGGTCCTGAACTGGGGGACGACATGTTTCGACGCGTTCTGGTTTCCGCGACCGCCTGCGCCCTGGCGAGCCTGTCCCTGGCCGCAGCCGCGGCCGAACTGGTCACCACCCAGCTGCCCCGTGGCGTCGTGCCCAGCTATTACGACGTCGCGGTCACGCCGCACCCGGAGACGCTGACCTTCGACGGCGCGACGACGGTCGCCCTGGACGTGCTGCAGCCCACCCGCGACATCACCCTGAACGCGCTCGAGCTGGACTTTTCCTCGGTCGTGCTGACCGCCGCGGATGGCACGGCCTTGCCCGCGCCGCAGGTGGCCGTGGACGCCGCGCAGCAGACGGCGACGTTCACGTTCCCCGAGCCGGTGCCGGCGGGCGCCTACCGCCTGGCCATGCGCTACACCGGCAGGATCGGCACCCAGGCCGCCGGGCTGTTCGCCATCGACTACGACACGCCAGCTGGCACGAAGCGCGCGCTGTTCACGCAGTTCGAGGACGCCGACGCGCGACGGTTCATGCCCTGCTGGGACGAGCCGGCCTACAAGGCGGTCTTCCGGCTGACCGCCACCGTGCCCTCCTCCGCGATGGCGGTGAGCGGCATGCCGGTGGCCGCCACCGAGGAGGCGGAAGAAGGCCTGACGCGGGTGACGTTCCGGCCCTCGCCGCGGATGTCCTCCTACCTGCTGTTCTTCGCGCTCGGCGACTTCGAGCGCGCCACCGCCATGTCGGGCGCGACCGAGCTGGGCGTGGTCGCGCAGCGCGGCCTGCTGTCGCAGGCGGCCTTCGCGCTGGACTCCGCCCAGGTCACGCTCGACTACCTCAACGACTACTTCGGCACGCCCTATCCCCTGCCGAAGCTCGATAACGTCGCCGCGCCGGGGCGCAGCGTGTTCTTCGGCGCCATGGAAAACTGGGGCGCCATCTTCACCTTCGAGCACACGCTGCTGCTCGACCCGACCATCTCGACCCCGGCCGACAAGCAAGACGTGTTCGCGGTGCAGGCGCATGAAATGGCGCACATGTGGTTCGGCGACCTGGTGACCATGAGCTGGTGGGACGACCTGTGGCTGAACGAGGGGTTCGCGTCGTGGATGGGCGCGCGCGTCACCCAGGACCTGCACCCGGAGTGGAACACCGCGCTGCGCTCCGTCGCCGTGCGCGAGTGGGCGATGAACCGCGACGCCATGGCCACCACCCATCCCGTCGTGCAGCGCATCGAGACGGTGCAGCAGGCCCGTCTCGCGTTCGACGCGATCACCTACAGCAAGGGCCGGGTCGTGCTCGGCATGCTGGAGGACTACGCCGGCCCCGAGCGGTGGCGCGACGGCGTGCGCGCCTACATTGATGAGCACGCCTACGGCAATGCGGTCTCGGACGACCTGTGGCGCGCGGTGCAGGACGCTTCCGGCCAGCCGATCGTCGACATCGCGCGCGACTTCACCCTGCAGCCGGGCGTGCCGCTGATCCAGGTGGACTCAGCCCGTTGCAGCGACGGCAAGACCGCGCTGGTGTTGAGCCAGGGGGAGTTCACCCGCGACCGGCCGGACAAGAAGCCGTTGTCCTGGCGCGTGCCGGTGATCGCGCAGACGCTGGGCGGCGCACCGGTGCGCGCGCTGGTCGCCGGCGGCCGCGCCGAGGTCGAGGTCCCCGGTTGCGGCGTGCTCATCGTCAACGCGGGCCAGCGCGGCTACTACCGCACGCTGTACGGCCCGGACGGGTTCGCCGCCATCCAGGGCAGCTTCAGCCAGCTGGCGCCGATCGACCAGCTCGGCGTGCTGGCCGACACCTGGGCGCTGGGCCTGGCCGGCCGGCGGCCGGCGTCGGACTACCTGGGCCTGGTGCGGGCCGCGCCGCCCGAGGCCGACCCGCAGCTCTGGCAGGACATCGCCGGCGACCTGGCGACGCTGGACCGCTACTACCGGGGCGAAGCGGCGCGGCAGGACCGCTACCGGCAGTTCGCCATCGGCGTGCTGCAGCCGGTGCTGGCCCGCGTGGGCTGGGAGCCCGTCCCCGGCGAGCCCGACCCGGTCGGCATCCTGCGCCTGAGGCTGCTCGACACGCTCGGCGTGCTGGCCGACCCCGCGGTCGTTCGCGAAGCCCGCCGTCGCTTCGACGCGCAGGGCAAGGACCCGGACGCCCTGCCGGCGGCGCTGCGCCGCACGCTGCTGCGGGTGGTGGCCCTGAACGCCGACGCGTCCGGCTGGGAGCGCCTGCACGCCGCGGCCCGCGCCGAGAAGACGCCGATGGTCCGGGACGAGCTGTACGTGCTGCTGGCGATGAGCCGCGACCCGGCGCTGGCTAAGCGCGCGCTCGACCTGGCGCTGACCGACGAGCCGGGCGCCACGCTCACCGGCTCGATGATGGGCACCGTCGCCAGGGAGCATCCGGACCTGGCCTTCGACTTCGCCGCCGCCCGCAAGGCGCAGGTGGACGAGCGGATCGACCCGAACGAGCGGATCCGGTTCTATCCCTCGCTGGCCGCCGCTTCGCACGACCCGGCGATGCCCGGCAAGATGGACGCCTTCGCCCGGCAGTACATCGCCGAGGGCTCGCGGCGCGACGCCGACGCCGCGGTGGAAAACATCCACTACCGCATCCAGGTCCGCAGCGAGCGGTTGCCGGCGATCGACGCCTGGCTCGCGTCGCTGCAACCCGCCGTCGAGCCCTGACCGGCGACTTTCCGTGGCTTGATGCGCACCGGGCCGAAGTCGCCGGGCGCGGTACCGATCACTTGCCGAGGCGCTTCAGCGCCTCCTGGGCCAGCCGGTAGTCCGGATCGATCGTCAGCGTCTGCCGGTACGCCTCGCGCGCGGCCTTCCTGTCGCCGGCGCGCTCGCTCGTGATCCCGACGCCGTACCAGGCATTCACGGCATCGGCCGGGTCGTCGGCCAGCTCGATGGCGCGGCGATAGTCGGCCAGCGCGCCTTGCTGGTCGCCGGCGCGACTGCGCAGGATCCCGCGGGTGTAGTGCCCGTCGAAGGCGTCGGGCCGCCGCGCGACATACTCGTCGCAGTCCGCCAGGCCCGCCTGGAACTGCTTCAGCTGGTACTGCGTCGAGCAGCGCTTGAGGTAGGCGGGCTCGAAGGCGGGATCCAGCGTCAACACCTGGTTGAAGTCCGCCAGCGCCGCCTGGTAGTACGCCATGAAGTAGTAGGTGACGCCCCGGTAGTAATACGTGTCGGCGGACGGATCCATCTGCGCGGCGCGCGTCAGGTCCATCAGCGACTCCTCCAGCCGCGACTCGGCGCCCAGCGCCTTGCCGCGATCCAGCAGCCAGCTCGCCTTGGGCGGCAGGTGGTCGATCAGCCAGCTGGCGTCGTCGATGACGGTCTGGAAGTCGCCCGCCAGCCGCGCGATGACGACCCGGTTCTCCAGCAGCTGCGGGTCGTTCGGACTCAGCGTCAGCGCGCGATCGATGTCGGCGCGCGCCGCCGCCAGGTTGCCGGAACGCAGGTACGCGCCGGAGCGGTTGGCGAGCACCATGTAGTTCGGCGGCAGCTGCGCCACCGCGATGTCGAGCGCCGCGATGGCCCGCTCGTACTGCCCGGCGTGGTAGTAGGCGGTGCCGAGCGGGACCTGGGCCACCAGCAGGTCCGGCTGCAGCGCCAGGGCGCGCTCCAGGTCGGCGATGGCGCCGTCCGTGTCGCCCTCATCGCCCCGGCGCATGCCGCGGCAGAACAGCTCGATCGCCTCGCTGCGCTCGCCGGGGGCATCGCAGTCCGGGACGATCGCAGCCGGCGGTGCGGCCGGGTCTTCGGCGCCCAGCGCCGGCATTGCCAGCAGGACGGCGACCATCACGCCGCTGCAACAGGCAAGACATCGCATGGTTGGATCCTCCCGGCCAGCCTCAGTTCTGCCGCGTGATCGTCAGCGGCACCCGGACCAGGTCCCGGTCCAGCCCGGCGTTGAAGCGAGTGTAGTACAGGTACGGCGTGCGACCGGTCCGCTCGAAATTGACGGTCGTGTCGGCGTGATCGACGATCGACGGATACAGCACGGTCTGCGGGTCCAGCACGCCGGGTTGCTGCGGGTCCGCAGGGCACCAGGGGAGCTGCGCCTCGACCAGCAGCTGGTGCCGGCTCCAGTGCACGAGGTCCGCCGACAGCGCATAGAAGAAGCCGCAGACCATGCGGCCGCCGACGTCGTAGGGCCCCTGCGACACGG
>DATHZW010000447.1:0-2177 GCA_035458405.1 Steroidobacteraceae bacterium
TGCGACGACTTCCTCGAGCGGCTCGCCCACCGACCCCGATGGCGCCTTGATGCCGAGGTACGCGGCCAGCGTAGCGGCGATGTCCACCGTGAGCACCCGCCGGTCGACGATGGCCGGCTGCAAACCCGCACCCGCGAACACCATGGGCACGTAGGTGTCGTAGTTCCATGGCGAGCCATGGGTCGAGGCGACGATCAGGCCTTCGAAGTCGTTGATGAACCAGTTCGGCTCGAACACGATGAACACGTCGCCCGAACGCTTGGGATGAAAGTTGCGCTTCACCGCGCGCATCATGTCGGTGTCGGGCAGGCTGCCTTTGCGCAGGGCGGCGCTCGACACCGCGAGTGACACGCCCGGGAACTTCATCAGTTCCGCGACCACGGCCGCCTCGAGCGCCTGCTGGTCGATCCTGCGATTGTTCTTCACCTCCGCACTGAAGTAGAGATACGGGTGCGAGTAGGTCTCTATCAGTTCGCCCTTGATGCGGAAGCGCTCCTTGATGCGGCCGATCGCGGCTTCCTTGTCCCAGGTTTCCGGTTCGACATAGCCGGCGGGGATGCCCAGCGCGTTCAGGTACCCGGGCGTGTCCGGCCCGCCGTGGTCGGCCGAGAGCACAACGAGCGTATTATCGATGCCTACTTTTGCATCGACGAATGCAAGCAGTTCGCCTATCGCGCGGTCGAGCCGCAGGATGTTGTCCTCGGCCTCGAGGCTCGACGGCCCGAATACGTGTCCGACGTAGTCCGTCGACGAGAAGCTCACGCTCAGGTAATCCGTGATCTCGTCCGCACCGAGCTGCTCGTTGACCAGCGCCTCCTTTGCGAAATCGAGCACCAGCCGGTCACCCGCGGGACTCAGCGTGAGCCAGGTCGTGAAGTAGGGGCTGGTGCCGTCGCCGAAGGAGTGGGGG
Organism: Steroidobacteraceae bacterium; assembly: GCA_035458405.1. Lineage (GTDB taxonomy): Bacteria > Pseudomonadota > Gammaproteobacteria > Steroidobacterales > Steroidobacteraceae > SG8-30. Next base: position 911 of record DATHZW010000447.1, read on the forward strand.
AAGACGCGGCCGAACCCGGCGACATCCGTCTCCCACTCGCGATCGTCTGAGTCGCCGAACAGGTAGCTGTCCTGCTGGTGCGCCAGTGTCCAGCTCGTGTTTGCGAACGCCTGCGCGGGTCTGCCTGCGTTGAATTCGGTAACCCACGCCGGGTACTCGTCGAGGTAGTACTTGCTGGTAATGAACTCGCCGCTGGACTTCGAGAACCAGTAGGCTGTTCCCGAGTGCCCGGCCATCGAGATCGCACCGCGGTCCTTGACCGACACGCCCACGACCTTCGCCTTGCCGCCCGTGCTGCTCCGGAGCTCGTCGGAGAACGTCGTCACGAGGATGGCGGCAGGGGATCGCCCCTCGCTGCGAGCGGCACGTTGCGTCGGGTCGATCTCGGTGTCCTTGTCGACGTCGGCGCCCTTGGTCAGGAGGGGGTACGCGGCATCCTCGACGTTATACGTCGTGTACCCGGTTTCGCGGTCGAACCAGAGATTACCAACCATGCCGTGGACCGACGGGTGCGCGCCGGTCGCGAGCGTCGCATGGCCGACGATGGTCTCCGTGTTGGCGTGCGCGTGATGCGCGTTGCGATAGACGACGCCTTGCTCCCACAGGTAGCGGAAGCCGCCGTCGCCGAGACGATCGTAATAACGCGTGGGCAGGTCGCCGCGCAGCTGGTCGACCGTGATCTGCAGGACGAGTTTCGGCGGCTCGCCAGCCCACGCCGCGGCGCAAAAAAGGAGGCCCGCCAACAACCAGCTGATCTTGGCGGGCCTCGTCACGTTGTCGCTCCTTTCCGCAGCTCTAGGTCGAGCCGGCGCCCTCTGACAGCTTCTCCATGACCTGGTCGAGGCTGAAGCTCGCCGCCTTCTGTCGCGGCGGGAACTCCCTGAACGTTGACAGGAACTGGCCTACGTAGGCCTGGGCCGGCACCAGCAGGTAGGCGCGGTCGATGAGCCAGTCGTAGTAGGTGTTCGACGTCTTCTGCGAGCGCTCGTACGGATCTCGCCGCAGGTTGAATATGAGCGGCACGCGCAGCGGCACGAACGGCTCGGCCCAGGCCTGCAAGGTGGCTTCCACGCGTTGCTCCAGGAAGATCAGCTTCCAGTCGTCGTAGCGCAGTGCCGTCAGGTCGCCGTCATCCGAGAAGTAGAAGATCTCGTGCCGCGGACCTTTGTCGGTTTCACCGGTCAGGTAGGGCAGGAAGTTATAGCCGTCGAGGTGCACCTTGTACTTGCGGCCGATGGCCCTGACATTGCCTTCCTTCAGGCGCTCC
>DATHZW010000448.1:0-3508 GCA_035458405.1 Steroidobacteraceae bacterium
GAACAGGAGGCCCCGACTCCATCCCCAGCGTTGCGGAACTCGAGCTAAGGGCCGTACTCGACGCCGCGGTCGACGGCGTCATCGTCATAGACGCCGGCGGAACCATCGAGACCTTCAGCGGTGCTGCCGAGAGACTGTTCGGGTACACGTCCGCCGAAATCGTCGGCCGCAACGTCAGCGTGCTGATGCCCGAGCCGTTTCGCAGCCAGCATGACGGCTACCTGCACCACCACATCCGGACCGGCGAACAGCGGATCATAGGCAAGGGTCGCGAAGTCGTCGCCCAGCGGCGCGACGGCACGTTGTTCCCGGTCTTCCTGTCGGTGGGGCGCATCGCCAAGATCGATCCACCACGCTTCGTCGGGCTCATCAGCGACATCAGCGACCGCAAGCGCGTCGTCGAGGCGTTGCGACGCGAGCGCGATCGCGCGCAAGCCTACCTGGACCTTGCCGAGGTGACGCTGCTGGCCCTCGACTCGAACGGCACCATTTCACTGGTCAACCGCAAGGGCTGCGAGGTCCTCGGCTGGCCGGAGGACGAACTGGTGGGGCGCAACTGGTTCGCGACCTGCCTGCCGCCGGAACTGCGGCCGGAAGTCCAGTCGATGTTCGACCGCTTCTTCTCGGGCACGGCCTCGCCGGCCCATTACGCGGAGCACGAGGTCCTGACGCGCAGCGGCGAACGCAAGCTGATCGCCTGGCGCAACGTCGTGCTGCGCGACGAGCGCGGCCTGATCAACGGCACGCTGTCCTCGGGAGAAGACGTCACCGAGCAACGGCGCGCGATCGAGGCCTTGCAGAAGAGCGAGCAACTGCTGCGCGATGCCCAGTCCATCGCCAACCTCGGCAACTACGAGATCCACCTGCAGAACGGGCGCATGTCGTGGTCCATGCAGTTGCACTCGATCCTCGGCACGGATCCCGAATACGGCCCGCTGCAGGTCCGGGAATTCGTCGAGCGCTGCGTCCATCCCGACGATCGCGAAAGGCTGCTGGCGGCCTGGAACCGGCTGACCGAGGACAAGGAACCGATGGATGTCGAGTACCGGATCCGGCGTCCGGACGGGTCGATCCGTCACGTGCACTCCATCGCCCGCCTCACGCAGGACGCCGAGGGCCACGACCAGGTCGTCGGCACGCTGCACGACATAACCGAGCGCAAGCACACGCAGGAAGAGGTCCGCCAGACCCAGCAGCGGCTGACCCAGTTTGCCAGGCTGTCGACGATGGGCGAGATGGCCGCCGGGCTGGCGCACGAGATCAACCAGCCGCTCACCGCGATCGCCAACTACTCCCAGGCGCTGCAGCGGCTGCTGGCCGCACCCTCGGCAGCGGACCCGGCCGACGTCCAGCTGGCGCTGTCGCAGATCTCCGCGCAGGCGCTGCGCGCAGGCGAGGTGATCCGCCGCCTGCGCTCCTTCGTGAAGAACCGCGAGGCCCGCACCGAGGTCATCGACCCGGGGCGGCTGATCGCCGACCTCATGGTCTTTGCCGAGCCGGATGCGCGCGTCAACGACATCCGCATCCGCGTCGAGCATGAGGCTGCCCTGCCCCAGGTGGCCTGCGACCCGGTGCAGATCCAGCAGGTCCTCCTGAACCTCATCCGCAACGCCATCGACGCCACCAACGAGGCCGAGGCGGCCAATCGGGAAATCGGCCTGCACGCGCGGCTGGATGAATCCGGCGCGATCGAGATCAGCGTCGAGGACCACGGCATCGGCATCTCGCCCCAGGTCGCCGAGAACCTCGGCAACCCGTTCTACACCACGAAGTCGTCCGGGACCGGCCTCGGGATCGCCATCAGCCGGTCGATCCTGAGGGCCCATGGCGGGCGCCTCGCACATCGCCCAACACCTGACGGCGGCGCCACGGTATTCTTTACCCTTCCCGCAATGCAAGGGAGCGAAAAATGAAGGAAAAGCCGGCAACCGTCTTTGTCGTCGACGACGACGAGGCGGTCAGGACCTCGTTGCGACTGTTGCTCAAGTCCGTCGGGCTGCCCGTGGAAACCTACGCGGCGGCGCAGGAGTTCCTGGACCAGTTCGACCCGGATCGCGCCGGCTGCCTGGTACTGGACATCCGCATGCCCGGAATCAGCGGGCTCGAGCTGCAACAGCACCTGAACGACCAGCATTCCATCATGCCCATCGTGTTCATCACGGGTCACGGCGACGTGCCGATGGCGGTCGAGGCCATGCAGGCGGGTGCCGTGGACTTCATCCAGAAGCCGTTTCGCGACCAGGACCTCATCGACCGCATCAATCGCGCGCTCGAGAAGGACCGCGAAATGCGCAATGCGCTGCGCGAGCGGGACGAGATCCGGCGCCGCATGTCGCAGCTGACCCCGCGCGAGCGCGAGGTGCTGGAACTCGTGACCCAGGGCAAGGCCAACAAGGTGATCGCCGGCGACCTCAATGTCAGCCAGCGCACCGTCGAAATTCACCGGGCCCGCGTCATGGAGAAGATGGGCGCGAATTCGCTCGCGCACCTGGTCCGCATGGTGATCGAGGCGCACCGCGACGGCTGATGCGCGCCGGCGCCCGCGCAAAACCCGCTCGCCGGCTGCCCGCCGGTAGGGGTATCCACTTATTTTGGCGCCGGCGACCGCCCAAGGATACTCGCCGCAATCAGCGCTCGAGGCCGCCTCGCAGAGCGGTGCCGCGCTGCAATTTGTCATGGCTGTCGCTCCCATCAATACCGAGAAGCACTCCGCCCCCGCCGTCTGCGTCGTCGAACCGGATGTGGCGGAAGCCCGGCGCATCGCCGGCTTGCTCGGCGCGGTGGGCGCGACCATGCGCAGCTATGCGGATGGCGCGGCGCTGCTGGCGGAACCGGTGGGAGACGCCGCCTGCGTCATCAGCGAGATGGCGCTTCCGGACATGACCGGCGCCGACCTGATTTCGACACTGCGCAAGCGCGGAATCCAGACCCCCGTCATCCTGCTCGCCGCGGAGAGCGACGTTGCATCGGCCGTGGCCGGCATCCGCGCCGGAGCGCTCGACTACATCGACAAGACGCAGATGGAGCGTCTGCTCTCCCTGCACCTGCGGCGGCTGATCCTGGAAAACGGCCCGCGTTCCGTCGACCACGAGGACTGATGCATGGCCGAGGATCCTCGGGAAAGCTGGTTCCAGGAACGGCAGTCAGCCTGGCTGTACCGGCAGGTGGCCCTGGCGGAAAGCGATCCGCCAAAGGCCCGTCTCTTCGAGTCGCTGGCGATCGCGGCCGAAGAGCAGGCCGGGACCTGGGCGAAACTGGCCCAGCTCGGGCCTGCCGCCGGGACGTTCCGCCCCTCCCTCCGTGCCCGCCTGACCGCCGCGCTGGTCCGGCGCCTGGGCGTCAGGCCGATGCGCCCCGTACTCGTCGCCATGAAGATGCGCGGACTGTCCATCTATGACAGCCCTGCGCTGGACGGCCACGCGATGCCGACGCGGGTCGAGCAGGTCGGCGCCCGGCATCGAGGCGGTGGCGGCAACCTGCGCGCAGCCGTGTTCGGGGTCAACGACGG
>DATHZW010000449.1:0-8661 GCA_035458405.1 Steroidobacteraceae bacterium
GGCCGGGTCGTAGTTGACGCTGACGCAACCGCTGCCGCCGATGGACGCCATGGTGAACATCGCGGCCACCCCGGGCGCCGGGCCGAAAGTGTAGGACTTCAGGATCCTGGCGCCGGCGACGTAGGCCGGCCCGGCGGGACCCTGGAGGAAACCGCTGGCGAGGATATCCGGACGGGGCGTCGAGCTGGCCAGCGCGCGCAGCATCGATCCGGGCAGGCGGGCCAGCACCGGCGCCATCATTCCCATTGTCGACATCGCGGGCTCGACGCGGCCCTGGTGCACGATGCGGCTGATCAGGGCCAGGCGTTCCGCCGTGTCCTTCACCGCGAGTGGCGCGGCCACCAGGATGGCGCCGAAGTGATGCTCCGTGGCGGCATCACCGGGCCGGCGGAACGCGACCGGAATGGCCATCGGCAGGTCCTCGACCGGCTCACCCATCGCCTCGTGGTAGCGTCGCAGCGCTGCGGCAACGCAACCGAGGTAGACGTCGTTGACGGAAGCATCGACGATCCCGCCGGTGCGCTTCAGGTCGCGAAACCCGACCTCGAACGCCGCGCAGCGCCGCCTCAGGCTGCGACCGGCCAGCAGCGGCGACGGCTGGCCACTCGAGCCGAGCACGCGACCGAGCGATTCCGCGAACTCGACCGTTCCCGCCAGTGTCGAGCGAAGGCCCTGCACGGTACCGATCGCCCCGGCCACGCGCCGCGCGCCGCCCATGGCGCTGGCCGGAACCCGGACCAGCGCGCGATTCAGCAGCTCTTCGGGCGTGACGTGTTGCGGGATCGGCGCCGGCGGCATCGGTCCCTTGTCGGGCGAGCGAGTCGTATCGAGCAGCGCCGCCAGCAGCCCGGATGGGCCGACGCTGTCGGTCAGCGCATGGCTCAGCCTGACGATGATCGCGGCGCGTTCGCCCTCGAGGCCTTCCAGCAGCACCGCCTCCCACAGCGGCCGGTCGGCGTCGAGCGGCGCGGTGACCTCGGCCTGCGCGGCGTCCAGCAGCTCGGGCATCGATCCGGGGGACGGCAACCGGCCGAAGCGCAGGTGGAAGCCGAGGTCGAACTCCGGGTCGACGACCCACCAGGGGAGGAACAGCGGCGCCATCGGAGCCACCACCCGCTGCCGCAGGCGGGGAACCAGCCTGCTGGCGCGATCGAAGGCCTCAATGAAGCGCCGCCGTCCGGGGTTCCGGTCGAGCACGCAGGCGATGGCGAAGATGGCGCGCGTGTGGGGGTCGTCGTCGCCGCGATACAGGAACGCGTCGAACGCCGACATGCCGCAGCTGTCCTGTGGGTGTTCGTCCCTCATGTCCCGGGTGGCCCGATGGGCGCACCATCCCGCTCAAGGATGATTCCTCATCACCAGTGAAAGCGGTAGCGTATTTGCCCGTAAGATGGCCATAGCGGACCGACAGGACATCGCCATGGAGACCTTCAGCATCAGGCTGCACGCCCGTTGGGCGGACATGGACCAGAACGCGCACCTGGCCAACAGCGCCTTCCTGGACATGGCGGTCGACGCCCGGATGTCTTTCTTCTTGCAGCAAGGCTTCGCCGCCGGCGAGTTTGCGCGGCGCCGCATCGGTCTGGTCGTGCGTCGCGACGAGGTCGACTACCTGCGGGAGGTCCACCTGCTGGAGGAGTTGACGGTCACCCTGGAACTGGCCGGCATGTCCGACAACGGCTCGCGCTTCCGGTTTGCCAACGATTTCTACAAGGCCGACGGCACGCCCTGCGCACGGCTCCGCACCGAGGGCGGGTGGCTGGATCTGCAGGCGCGGCGGCTGGTCGTGCCGCCTGACGACGTGCAGGCGGCGCTTGGGCGCCTGACACGCGCGGCGGACTTCGCGGTCCTGCCGCGGAGCGTGAAGTAACGTGGCGCACGACGCATCCGGGCATCGCGAGCAGGCGGTCGATGTCGCCCTGCAGGCGACGTTGTTGCAGAGCCTGCGCGGCATCCTGCGGCCCGAGTGCCTGCTGGGGGCCGAGGAGGACACGCGTCCCTATGATTGCGACGGCCTGACGCTTTATCGCCAGCTGCCGATGGTGGTGGCGCTGCCCGAAACCGAGGCCGAGGCGGCCGAGGTGCTGAAGCTGTGCCACGGGCTGCAGGTGCCGGTGGTGCCGCGGGGCGCCGGAACCGGCCTGTCGGGCGGCGCGCTGCCCCATGCCGGCGGCCTGCTGCTGTCGCTGGCCAAGCTCAACCGCATCCTGGAAGTGGACGCGCAGGCGCGGACCGCGACGCTCCAGCCCGGCGTCCGCAACCTGGCCATCTCCGAGGCGGCGGCCCGCCATCGCCTGTACTACGCGCCGGACCCGTCCAGCCAGATCGCCTGCACGATCGGTGGCAACGTCGCCGAGAACGCCGGCGGCGTGCACTGCCTGAAGTACGGCCTGACGCTGCACAACGTGATGCGGGTCCGCGGCCTGACGAGCGCCGGGGAGGTCGTGGAATTCGGCAGCCGCGCCCTCGACGCGCCGGGGCTTGACCTGCTGCCGCTGGTGGTCGGCTCGGAAGGGATGCTGGCGGTGGTGACCGAGGTGACGGTGAAGCTGGTGCCGCTGCCGCGAACGGCGCGCTGCATCATGGCGAGCTTCGCCGACGTCGAGGACGCCGGCAATGCGGTGGCGGCACTGATCGCGGCCGGGATCATCCCGGCGGGACTCGAGATGCTCGACCAGGCGGCCTCGAGGCTGGTCGAGCCCCACGCCAGGGCCGGTTACGACCTCGACGCCGCAGCCGTGCTGCTCTGCGAGTCCGACGGCACGCCGGTGGAGGTCGACGAGGAAGTGGCGCGCATGAGCGAGATCCTGCGCGCGGCGCGGGCGACGCGGATCCAGGTCTCGGGCAGCGAGGCCGAGCGCCTGCGCTTCTGGGCGGGGCGCAAGAACGCCTTTCCCGCAGCCGGCCGCGCCTCGCCGGCCTACTACTGCATGGACGGCACGATCCCACGCAAGCACCTCGGCCGGATGCTGAAGGCGATCCAGGCGATGGAGGTGAAGTACGGGCTGCGCTGTCCCAACGTGTTCCACGCCGGCGACGGCAACCTGCATCCGCTGATTCTCTTCGACGACTCGGACCCGGACTCGGTGGCCCGCGCCGAGGCCTTCGGCGTGGAGATCCTGGAGGAGAGCGTTCGCGTCGGCGGCACGATCACCGGCGAGCACGGTGTCGGCGTCGAGAAGATCGACCAGATGTGCTCGCAATTCGACGGGCCGACGCTCGAGGCCTTCTTTGCGGTGAAGCGCGCCTTCGACCCGCCGGGATTGCTCAATCCCGGCAAGGTCGTGCCGACGCTGCATCGCTGCGCCGAACTCGGCGGCATGCGCGTACACGGCGGCCAGACGAAGTTTCCGGAGTTGCCACGCTTCTGATGGACAGGGCACTGGATTCGCTGGTTGAGCGCGTTCGGACGGCGGCGGCCGACCGGACGCCGCTGTGCATCCGCGGCGGCGGCACCAAGGATTTCTACGGCAACGCCCCGCGGGGCGAGCTGCTGGATACCCGCGGCCTGCGGGGCGTCGTGGCGCACGAGCCGAGCGAACTGGTCGTGACCGTCCGTGCGGGCACGCCGCTGGCGGAACTCGAGGCCCTGCTCGCGGCAGGCGGCCAGATGCTGGCCTTCGAGCCGCCGCACTTCGGTGATGCCGCGACCGTGGGCGGGTGCGTGGCCGCGGGACTCCCGGGCCCGCGGCGGGCGTCCTCGGGCACGACCTGCGGCGGCCTGCGGGATTTCCTGCTCGGCGCGCGCCTGGTGGACGGGCGGGGGCAGCTGTTGTCCTTCGGCGGCACGGTGATGAAGAACGTGGCGGGCTACGACGTCACCCGCGTGCTGGCCGGATCGCTCGGCATCCTCGGCGTGATCGTCGAGGTGTCCCTCAAGGTGCTGCCGCGGCCGGTGGCGGAGACCACGCTGCGTTTCCAGCTGGACCAGGCGAGCGCACTGGCGAAGCTCAACGAGTGGGGTGGACAGCCCTTGCCGATCTCCGCGTCGGCCTGGTCGGCCGGCCAGCTGTTCCTGCGCCTGTCCGGCGCGGCCGCCGCGCTGCGCGCGGCGCGGGAGAGTCTCGGCGGCGAGGAACTCGACGGCGCCGCCTTCTGGCAGGAGATCCGCGAACAGCGGCATGCGTTCTTCGGCGGCGACGCCCCGCTGTGGCGAATCTCCGTGCCTTCCATCGCGGGCCCGCTCGGATTCGGCGAGCCCGAGATGATCGAATGGGGTGGCGCCCTGCGCTGGCTGCGCTCGGGCCGGCCGGCGGCGGAGATCAGGTCGAGGGCCGTGGAACTGGGCGGCCACGCCACGCTGTTTCGTGGCGGCGACCGCTCGCAGGGCGTGTTCACGCCGCTGCCGCCAGGGCTGGCGGCGATCCACCGGCGCCTGAAGTCGGAGTTCGACCCGGGGGGGATCTTCAACCCGGGCCGGATGTACGCGGAGCTCTGAGCCGCATGCAGACGCGCCTCGCCGACTTTGTTCGCGATACGCCCGAGGGCCGGGAGGCTGCCGCCATCCTGGGGCGCTGCGTGCACTGCGGATTCTGCACGGCGACCTGCCCGACCTACCAGCTGCTGGGCGATGAACTCGATGGCCCGCGCGGCCGCGCCTACCTGATCAAGCAGGTTCTCGAGGGCGCCGAGCCCACCGCGAAGACGCAGCTGCATCTCGACCGCTGCCTGAGCTGCCGGGCCTGCGAGACGACCTGCCCGTCGGGCGTGCGCTATGGGCGGTTGCTCGACATCGGTCGCAAGCTGGTCCAAGACAAGGTGCCCCGGTCCGCGGGCGCGAGGCTCGTGCGCGCCGCGCTGAAGAGGGGCGTCACCGGTCCGCTGTTCCCGGTGGCCCTGGCGCTCGGCCGGTCGCTGCGCCCGTTGCTGCCCGGGCGCCTGCGGGAACAGCTGCCGCCGCGCCAGCGACCGGGCGCCTGGCCGCGACGCCGGCACGCCCGCAAGGTGCTGATGCTGGCCGGCTGCGTGCAGCCCGCGATGAGCCCCAACATCAACGCCGCCACGGCCCGGGTGCTGGACGCGCTCGGGATCGAGACGCTCGTGCCGGATGCCGCGGGCTGCTGCGGCGCGATCCGCTTTCACCTGGACGACCAGGCCGGCGGCCTGGCGGACGCGCGACGCAACATCGACGCCTGGTGGCCGCAGGTCGAGGCCGGCGCCGAGGCCATCGTCATGAACGCCTCGGGCTGCGGCAGCATGGTCAAGGAATACGGCCAGCTCCTGCGCCACGACGCGGACTACGCGGCGAAGGCGGCCCGCATCAGCGAGCTGACGCGCGACCTGTCCGAGCTGCTTCCGGAATCCGGCGCGGCGCTGAAGGACAGGACCCGGGCCGCCGCCGGCGCGCGGGTGGTCTTCCACCCGCCCTGCTCGTTGCAGCATGGCCAGCAGGTGCGCGGCGCCGTCGAAGCGCTGCTGGTGGCGCTGGGCGCCGAGGTCCTGCCCTTCGCCGAGGGCCACCTGTGCTGCGGCTCGGCGGGCACCTATTCGCTGTTGCAGCCCGAACTGGCGCAGCAGCTTCGCGGCCGCAAGCTCGACGCGCTCACCGCTGCCGGGCCCGAGACGATCCTCTCAGCCAACATCGGCTGCATCGCGCACCTCGGCGCGGTGTCGAAGATTCCGGTCCGGCACTGGATCGAGTGGATCGACGAAAGGCTGGCCGGATCCTGACCGCCGGATGGGAACGGCCCCCTTGCGGGGGCCGATTCCGGGCAACGCAGGTGGCGCGGCGGCCTCAGCGCTGCAGGACGTACTCGCCCGGGGCGCTGGCCGTCGGCAGGTAGCCTCTTTCCGGCGCGCCCATCGTCGGCGGCGCGACGCGCTCGGGCGATGAGTGCGAATCCAGCCACGCGCCCCAGGTCGGCCACCAGGAACCCTGCTTCACCTCGGTGGTCTCGAGCCACTTGTCGGCGGTCAGGCGCGATTCGCCGCCCTTGCGGGTCCGCACGCGGTGGCGGCGCTTCGGGTGCGCCGGACCGCTGATGATGCCGGCGTTGTGGCCGCCGCTGGTCAGCAGGAAGGTGAACTCGCTGCACTGGACATAGCGATCCACCTTGTAGACCGACTTCCATGGCGCGACGTGATCAGTCTCGGTCCCGACCACGAACATGGGCACGCGGATGTCCGACAGGTGCACTACCTCGCCTTCGACCTTGAACCGGTCGAGCGCGAGATCGTTATTGAGGTACAGGCCGTAGAGGTACTCGGTGTGCATCCGCGCCGGCATGCGGGTGCCGTCGGCGTTCCAGGCCATCAGGTCGATCATGCCCGCGCGCTCGCCCTTCAGGTAGGCGTTCACCGCCGGCTGCCACAGCAGGTCGTTGGCGCGCAGCATGGCGAACGCCGCGCCCATCTTGGAGGAATCAAGCACGCCTTCCTTGAGCATCAGCGCTTCCAGCATGGCCAGCTGCGACGGGCTGATGAACAGCGACAGTTCGCCGGGCTCGCTGAAGTCAGTCTGTCCCGCGAATATCGTGATGTCCCTGATGCGCTCGTCGTTCCTGCGCCCGAGCGCCGCGGCCGAGATGGCGAGCAGCGTCCCGCCGATGCAGTAGCCGACGGCGTGGATCCCGCGGTCGGGGACGATGGCGCTGACGGCATCGAGCGCCGCGTAGATGCCCTTCCTGACATAGTCGTCCATGCCGACGTCGCGGTCGGATATCGACGGGTTCTTCCACGAGACCATGAACACCGTGTGGCCTGAATCGACCAGCCACTTGACCATCGAGTTCTTCGGCGACAGGTCGAGGATGTAGTACTTCATGATCCAGGCCGGCACGATCAGCACGGGCTCGGCGTACACGTCCGGCGTCGCCGGCGAGTACTGGATCAGCTCCATCAGCTCGTTCCTGAACACGACCTTGCCCGGCGTCGCGGCGATCTGCTCGCCGACCCGGAAGTTCTCGACGCCGGGGGTCTCGCCACCGTTTATCGTGCGTTCCATGTCCTCGAGGAAGTGCTGCCAGCCGCGGGCGAGGTTGGCGCCCTTTTCCTCCATCGTCTTCTGGATCACTTCCGGGTTGCTGCCCGGGTAGTTGGCCGGCGAGACGGCCTCGGCGACCTGCTGCAGGGCAAAGCCCATCATCTGTTCGTTTCGTTCCTGCACGCCGTCCACGCCGGAAACGGTGTCCTGCAGCAGCTTCGAGCCGTTCTGGTAGGCGCGCGCGTAGACGTTGAACGGGAACATCTTCCAGGCGTCGCCGGAGAAGCGCTGGTCCCGGTGCCCCGGGTCATTGGGCGCCAGGGGCTGGCCCTGCATCGCCTGCGTCGTGAACATCCACAGGTCAAGGGCGCTCTTGACGGCGCTCTGCTGGACCTCGAGCTGCTTGGACGGCGAGGTCGCGAAGTGCAGCCACCAGTCGGCGAAGGCAGCGCCGTAGTCCTGCGGCGAGATGCCGCCCGTCATGCGGGCGAGCATGGCGCGGAACTCGCGGTCGACCGTCGCCAACGGATCATTGGCCGGGACCGGCGTGTCTCCCTGCGGCTTCTCGGACATGGGGCTAACTCCTTGAACGGAATAGGGGCTGCGCAAGATGCCCGATTCTATTTTGCAGTGCGGCAAAAGACCAGAGGAAGAGGTGCCAGGCACCGTTTCGAGAAGGAGGCGGTCCCTGTCAGAACGGTGCCTGGCACCGGCTACTTCACGGCGTCCTTCAAGGTCACCGCGGGATCCGCCAGCTTCGCCAGGTCAAAGCGCGCCCTCCCGGCGATCAGCTTCCGCGCCGACATGAAGTCCTTCACGTGATTCACCGCGTCGAGCGCGATCAGCTCGTCGCCGACCAGGTAACAGCAGCTGAAGGCCCGCGCAGCGGGGTCGCCGCGCAGGACGACCCGGTCGTAGCCCGCCGACAGGCCGACGATCTGCAGCTTGAGGTCGTACTGATCGGACCAGAACCACGGCAGCTTGTCGTGGATGACCTCGCGGCCGCACAGGTTCGCCGCCGCGGTCTTGGCCTGTTCGAACGCGTTGTCCACGGACTCGAGCCGGACGCGGCGCCCGTAGCGCAGGCTCGGCTGGCTGGCGCAGTCGCCGATCGCATAGACGTCGGGGTCGCTCGTCCGGCAGTGTTCGTCGACGGCGATGCCGTTGTCGCAGGCAATCCCCGCTTCCTCGGCCAGCTCGATGTTGGGCAGCACCCCGATACCGACGATCACGAGATCGGTCGGGTGGGCCGAACCGTCGGCGCAGCGGACGGCGGAGACGCGCCCGGTTCCCTCGAAGGCGGTAACCTGTTCGTCCAGCCGGACCTCGACACCGTGCGAGCGATGTTCGCCGGTGTAGAAGGCGCTCATCTCCGGCGCCACGACCCGGCTCATGACGCGCTCGGCCATCTCGAGCACGACGACCTGGAGCCCGAGCTTGACGCAACTCGCGGCGCATTCGAGGCCGATGTAGCCGGCGCCGACGATGACCACGCGCCGCGCGGACACCAGCCCTGCACGGATCCCGTCCACGTCGGCGATGCTGCGCAGGTAGTGGATGCCCGCCAGGCCGGCGCCGGGCACCGTCGCCGGTCGGGCGCGGCTGCCCGTGGCGAGCAGCAGGCGGCCGTATTCGACCGTGCTGTCGTCGTCGAGCCGCAGCCTGTGAGCCTTGCGGTCGAGGCCGACGGCGCGACGCCCGAGCATCAGTTCGATGCCAAGGCGCTCATAGAATTCCCT